>JADLHS010000510.1 GCA_020848635.1 Limisphaerales bacterium | reverse complement strand
TCGATCCCTATCTCTCCGACTCGCTGACCAAGAAATACGCCGCCACGGACAAGCCACACACGCGCATCACCGAACGGGTCATCGTCCCGGAGCGGCTCACGGGCATTGATGTCATCACGAGTTCCCACAATCACACCGATCATCTGGATGCGGAAACATTGAAGCCGTTGCTGGCGGCGAACCCAAAGGCCAAGCTGGTTATCCCGCGCGCCAATCGAGCTTTCGTGTTGGAGCGGCTCGGAAAAGTTGAATCCGCCCTCGTCGCAGTGGACGCGGGCGAATGCGTGACCGTGATGGGAATAGAATTTCACGGTATCCCGGCGGCGCACAATACAGTCGAACGCGACGAACATGGCGGCTGCCGATTCCTTGGTTACGTGGCGCGGGTGGGCAGCAAAACGATTTATCACAGTGGCGACACTTTGATGCACGATGGATTGATTCCGGCTCTTGAACCTTTCCGCGTGGATGTCGCGCTGGTGCCCATTAATGGCAACAAGCCGGAGCGCAAAGTTGCCGGCAATCTCAACGGCCGTGAGGCCGCCGAGTTGGCGCATGCCATTGGCTCACGCCTCGCCGTGCCGCATCACTTTGACCTGTTCGCTTTCAACACCGAGCCACCCGACGAATTTAAAACCGAGTGCCAGCGCCTCAACCAGCCGTTTCGCACGCTACAAAATGGCGAAGGAGTGGAGTTATGAGTTCGCACCGAGGCATTCGCGGCGACATTGGGCACATCCGAACACTCACCCCGAATTCCCCCGGAGCGCGGGTCTATGACCCGCTGCACATTGCCCAAACGAGGCCGGGTTGCCCTGCTCGATTGCACCCTGCCTGTTCAGCCTGCAGCGGGTCACAGACCCGCGCTCCGGGGGCATGCCAATGGCAACAGTTTACATCCCCGCTCCGCTCCTGAATTGAACTTATGAAAATCCGCGTCGCTGGAATCAACTTTGACCACTTTCACATGGGCGATCTGCTGCGCATGGCGGCCAACCATCCGCAGGTCGAGATCGTGGGTGTGTGCGACGACGAACCGGCACGGATGCAGGCTGTCATCCGCAATTTCGGCATTCCGGAAGCCCGCGTGTTCAACGATGTGGATGCCTGCCTCGAGAAGTCCAAGCCCGACTTCGTCATCGTCTGCCCGGCCACCGCACGGCATGCCGATTACGTCGAACGGGTCGCGCCCTATCGTGTCCATGTCCTCGTGGAAAAACCGTTTGCCGCCACGGTCGCCGAGGCTGATCGCATGATCACGGCGGCAAAGAAAAACAAAGTGATGCTGGCGATCAACTGGCCGTTGCGCTGGGTGGCGAATCATTGCACCGCTTACCGGCTGCTCACCGAGGGCCGCATCGGCGAGTTGCAGGAGGTGCATTACTACGGCGGCAATCGCGGGCCGCTCTGGCACACGGCCGACAAGATTGAAATCACGCCCACCCCGGCGATGAAGCGCAAGAGCTGGTTTTACAAAGCGACCCAGGGCGGCGGGTCGCTGTTGGATTATATGGGTTACGGCACGACTTTCAGCACCTGGTATCATCAAGGCCGCAAGCCCATTGAGATCACGTCCGTAACTGACCTGGTCAGCGGTCTGGAAGTGGACGAGCACAGCATCACGATCGCCCGTTACGCGGGCGGACTTTCCAAGTTTGAAACGCGGTGGGGGACATTCACCGACCCGTGGACGCACCAGACCCAACCCAAGTGCGGCCTGGTCCTTAAAGGCACGGACGGCACAATTAGCAGCTACGACTACGAACCCTCCGTCCGCATGCAGACGCGCAAACAACCGCGCGGCAAGGACGTGCCGGCGGACAAATTGAAATCGCCCTTCCAGAATCCGATCCAGTATTTCGTGGATTGCCTGCGCCGCGACCGCCCACCGGAAGGCCCGCTCTCGCCGAAGATTTCGCGCATCGGACAGCAGATGGTTGATTCCGCCGTATTGAGCGCGCGGTGCAAACAAACGGTGAAGTTGATTGATTGAAACGCTAGTCCCCGCGCCCGCGATGTCCAACCCCGCCAAACGCAACTACGCCCTCGCGACCAAGAAAAGTGTCCGCGAGTTTCCGGCGCCCAAACTCGATTATCAGCCACCCGCGCCGAAACGGTACCGGCCGAAGATCGGGCTCATCGGTTGCGGCGGAATTACCAAGGCCCACTTGGACGCCTATCGCACGGCGGGATGGGAGGTCGTGGCCCTTTGCGACCGCATTGAAGCCGCCGCCCGCCAACGACAGCAGGAGTTTTATCCGCTGGCCGGACGGTACACCGAATATCGGCAACTGCTCGCGCGCGACGACGTGGACGTGGTGGACATCGCCTTGCATCCCGGACCACGCGTGGCGGTGATCGAAGCCGCGCTCAAAGCGGGCAAGCATGTCCTCAGTCAGAAACCGTTCGTCCTCGATCTCGAGGTCGGCGAACGCCTCGTCGCTTTGGCCAACCGGCACGGACGCAAACTGGCGGTCAACCAGAACGGTCGTTGGTCACCCTATGTCCGCTATCTCGCGCAAGCCATCCAGCGCGGGCTGATTGGTGACGTTCAAACCGTTGCGATCAACCTGAACTGGGATCACACTTGGATTCGCGGCACGCCCTTCGAGTCAGTTCATCATGTGGTGCTCTACGATTTCGCCATTCACTGGTTCGACATGGCCGCGCTGTTCTTCCGGGACCGCCCGGCCCGATCGGTTTTCGCCGCCAACGCCTTCGCCCCCGGACAGCAACTCAAGCCGCCCATGATCGGCAGCGCCACGATCGCATTCGCGGGCGGCACCGCGACCCTGAACTTCGACGCCCATTCGCGCTTTGGAGCCGAGGAGTCGCTTTGCATCACGGGCTCGCAGGGCACGCTCCGGGCGCGCGGGCCCATCTGTGCCGCGCATGACGTGATGTTGTTTACCAAACGGGGTTTCGCGAAGCCTGAACTGAACGGCAAATGGTTCAACGACGGTTTCCGCGGGACGATGGGGGAGCTGCTGTGCGCGATCGAAGAAAACCGCGAGCCTGTGAACTCCGCCCGAGAGAATCTCCGCAGCCTGGCGCTTTGCTTTGCCGCGGTGAAAGCCGCCGACACCGGAACGGCCCAGACCCCGGGCAAGGTCCGGCGCCTGCCGCAGTAGGCGGTGGCGCCAGCACGCCATGGAAGAATGAAATTCCAATCCGGGGGTAAGCGGCATAAAGTGGGGATTGAGTTTTTGAACCAACAACTGCTATGAAACGTTGCTTTTTCCCGATCGGCGCTGCTTGCTGCCTGCTTGGTTGTCAGACCAACCCAATCGAGCAGGTCGAACAGGTCGGTCCGGCTTCGACGGGCGGACATATTGTCTCAACCTATCAGGCGCTGCATCCCGCCGGCGAGTCGCTGGAGTTCACGGGTCGCCCGGTTGATCTCGTGCTCTCGCCCGACGGTGAAACGCTGTACGTTAAAGACAATCGCGGGCTGGTAGTCATTGACGTGCCGGCGTGGAAAATTCGCCAGGAATTGAAGTTTCCCGCCGGCGCCGGCTCCACGCATGGCATCGTCGTTACTCGCGATGGCACGCGTGTGTTGGTCACCACCGCCCAGAATACCATGTGGGAAGCCAGACGGGATCAGGCGAACAAACTGGAATGGGGACGGAAGTTCGCCTTGCCCGGGCCGGGTGGCACGGGCAATTCCCAACCAGGCGGGATTGCGCTCACAACGGATGAGAAGCGGGCCTATGTCTGTCTGTCGCGGAACAATAGTCTGGGAATCGTTGATTTGGAATCGGGTGCGTTGAGCAAAGAACTCCCCGTCGGCGTTGCCCCGTTCGATGTGGTGATCCAGGCCGATGGCAAAACCGCGTTTGTGTCCAACTGGGGTGGCCGCCATCCGAAAGCGGGGGAGAAAACCGCTAAGTCTTCCGGCACGGACACGCTGGTGGATGAGCGGACGGTGGCGGCCAGCGGAACGGTTTCGTTGGTTGACCTCGACCAGGGCCGGGAGATTGCCCAGATCACCACGGGTTTGCATCCGTCCGATTTGGAACTGAGTGTGGATCAACGAACACTTTACGTGGCCAATGCGAACTCGGATACCGTGAGTATCATCGACACGAAAAGTCGGCGGGTGGTTGAGTCCGTGCTGGTTCGTCCCGACCCCACGTTGCCCTTTGGCAGCGCACCCAACGCGCTGACCTTGGACCAGGACGGCAAAACCCTCTTGGTGGCCAATGGCGGCAACAACGCCGTAGCGGTGGTCGCGCTGGCTGCGAAATCGAAGCTCGAGGGCTTTATTCCCACCGCCTGGTATCCGGGCGCGTTAACCACCGACGGGCATTTCTTGTTCGTTGCCAATGTCAAGGGACTGGGCTCGCGCCAACCCGGTGAAGGGGGCCAAGGCTGGAACAGCCGCCGCTACCTCGGCACGGTGAGCAAAATCAAAATTCCCACTGCCCCCGAATTGCAGGAATACACGCGGCAAGCCAAGACCGATGCCCGGGTCCCGCAGATTTTACGCGCCTGGGAAAGGAGTGATTCGCGCAAGAAGCCCGTGCCGGTGCCGCGCCGGCTAGGCGAACCCTCCGTCTTCGAGCATGTCGTTTACATCATCAAGGAGAACCGGACCTACGACCAGGTCTTCGGTGACTTGCCCCAGGGAAACGCCGATCCGGCTCTGTGCGTTTTTGGGCGCGAAGTGACGCCCAATCATCATGCGGTGGCCGAACAGTTTGCCCTGCTGGACAATTATTACTGCAACGGCGTCCTCTCCGCCGATGGCCACGCCTGGGCGACGGAAGGTTATGTCACCGACTATCTGGAAAAGTCTTTTGGCGGATTCACCCGCAGCTATCCATTTGCCGGCGATGATCCGCTCAGCTATTCGGCAACCGGATTTATCTGGGACAACCTCTTGCTGCATGGCCTCTCGTTCCGGAACTACGGTGAAATGAGCACCACGGCGGTGCTGCCCAAAGAGGCGGACTGGCTGGCGATATACGAGAACCACCGCACCAACGGCAACGCCATGGCCTTCCAGCACGACATGCAAATCGAGACCCTCCGGCGTTACAGTTGTGCGCAATCGCCAGGTTGGAACATGCGAATTCCCGATTGCATTCGCGCCGATGTTTTTCTGAACGAGTTCAGCGAGTACGAGAAAAAGGGCGAGTGGCCGAATCTGGTGATCATTTATTTACCCAACGATCACACGTCCGGCACGCGCGTTGGCTCCCCGACGCCCCGGGCGCAGGTCGCCGACAATGATCTGGCGGTGGGCCGCATCATTGAACGCATCTCCCGGAGCCGGTTCTGGCCGAGGACGTGCATTTTCGTAAATGAGGACGATCCGCAGGCGGGGTTCGATCACGTGGATGGCCATCGCTCGCTTTGTCTGGTGGTCAGCCCGTACACCAAGCGTGGCGCCGTGGTCAGCAAATTCTACAATCAGACCTCGGTGCTGCACACGATGGAACGAATGTTGGGCCTGCCGCCCATGAACCAGATGGATTCCTTGGCGCCGTTGATGACCGATTGCTTCACCGGAACGCCAAATTTTTCGCCATACACCTGTTTACAAAACAATATCGCCTTGGATGAGATGAACAAACCCACCGCCCAACTGCAGGGACTGGAACTTTACTGGGCCGAGCAGAGTCTGGCCCAACCGTTGGATCAAGTGGATCAAGCGGACGAGGACACGTTCAACCGAATCCTCTGGCACTCGGTGAAAGGCGTGGACCGCCCGTATCCGGCCGGGTTGGCCGGGGCGCATGGCAAGGGTTTGAAGCGCCTCAAACTGAGCCTCACGGGCGAAACCGACGATGACTGACTAACCGCGAGGCACCGAACACCAAGCCCCGCCCGTCCCCGGTCATTTTACCAAGTCAGCGCCAGACAGTCCGCCAGCCGTCCAGTCCAGGTTGTAGATCTTCTGGCTGCCGTTCATGAGAGTGTTGGTGAGTTCCGAGTAGCGGGCGAACTGGCCATGGCCGTCCACGAACAGCAGCGCCATGCCCTTGGTGCCGTGCCCGCCCGTTGGCGTGTCCAGGGTTACGTCATAAACCATATCGGGGGCGCTCGCGAAACACGGTGAAATGGCCTTCTTGGTTGGAAACCGGACTTCCTGCACGCGTCGCAACTTCAAAGCGCCTCCGCCATCGTCATGGTAGAACTGCAGGTAGTGATAGTAGGAAGACGGGAAGAGCAACTGGTTCGTGGTAATCCCGGCGCTACTGCCGTTACGAATGACCCATTCCATATTGAATCCCCGGCCCCGGTCCGCCGGGCAACGGAAGAAAGCGCGGTTGTTGGTGCTGATATAGGAGTCGTACAGTTTCAGCAGGTCCACGAACGGCAACTGCGGCCAATCCCGGCCGGAATAAGGGAATTGTTCCCGGTTATCGCCGGTGTACATGTTCAGTGTGAGGCCAATCTGCTTCAGGTTGGAGAGGCAATTGACCAGTTGCGCCTTCTGTTTCGCCTTGCTCAGCGCGGGCAGCAGCATGCTGGCAAGGATCGCGATGATGGCAATCACCACCAGCAACTCGATAAGGGTGAAACCGGGGATAGTCTTCGCCGGCGGCGAAGGCGCGGGCCGCAATTCCCGAGGTTGCTGCACGCCCTCTGCCAGTCCAGCAGCGGGGGCCGCGTTCGTCCGCCGCACCCCAGCGAGCATTTCCCTCAGACCTCGCGCAGCGCCGTCAATCCCAGGTATTCCCGATTGGCTCATTTTGATGGCTGGCAAAGATCGGCTTCATTGTCCTGACGGTAGCGAGCCGTCGCCAAACCCGTCAATTAAATAGGCGCCAAAGAACCGGCGGCGAATCGGTGGAGGGCATCTGAATTCATTGGTAATGGTAACTCAGTTCTCCACGCCCTGCAAAACCGGTCCAGCGTGAGGCGAGCGTCGGAAAGAACCCCTTGGTCCGAAGGCTTGTCCTCACCCAACTCCAGAATGCAAAACCGCCTCCCCGGCCACCGCAGGTCGACCATCAATCCGCTTTACTTGCCCGGCTCATCTTCCAAACATTCGTCCATGCCGAATTCTGGACGCGCGCTGATCCTCGCCGGGCTGTTGCTGGGCCGCCTCGACTTTGCGACGGCAGGCGCGCCGGCCCCGGCTTACATCGTGGATCCGGCCCCCAGCGGCCTGCCTCAAAGCTCCGTCATCGCCATGGCCCAGGCACGCGATGGTTATCTCTGGCTGGGGACGCTCAATGGTCTCGCGCGTTTTGACGGAAACCGATTCCAAGTTTTCACCGAATGGAACACGCCGGGCCTGAATAGCAGCAAGATTGTACGGCTGTTGGCTGATCGCCAGGGGGGGCTGTGGGTGGGGACGGGCGGCGGCGGTGCAAATTTCATCAAGGATGGACGGGTGTCCAAGCTCGACCTAGGCGGCGACGGCCCGGGCGGGGAGATTGCGTCCATTTGCGAGGATACTACCGGAGCGGTCTGGCTTTACACAGCGGATGGCCGACTGGCGCGCTGCCGGGATGGTATGGTTGAATTTGTGGGGGTTCCGCCTACGGGGTTCAGTGTTTGTCGGGCGGTAATCGCCGAGCCGTCCGGCCAGGTCTGGGTCGGCGCGGACACGAACCTGTTCCGCGTCGTATCCGACGCGTCGTCACCCGCATCCGGGTTGTTGCTTAAATCAAACGCGCTGCCGGGCAAATTGGATTTTCTGCTCGCCAGCCGGCAGGGCGGCTTCTGGCAATTTGCCAATGACCGGATTCTCAAGCGGCAGACGAACATCGTGGAGCGGGATTTCGGCGCTTACCCGTGGGCTACGAATCGCATCATGTCGGCGCTGGAGGATCACGAGGGCCATCTTGTCGTCGGCACCCAGAATGGCGGGGTGTTTCGCTGGGACGCCGACGGGCAAAGTCACCGCGTGTTGGGCTTGTCCCACGATACCGCGTTGTCCCTGGGCGAGGACCGCGAGGGCAATCTCTGGGTGGGCACGGACGGCGGCGGGTTGAATCGCGTGAAGCGAAATCCCTTCAGCGTTGCCGAGGCGGCGCGCAGCAATGTGGTCCAGTCCACCAGTGTGGACGCCAATGGCGGCATGTGGTTGGGCTTCAATGGCGGCGGCGCCCGCTATTGGAAGGACGGGAGTTGGCAGGACTACGGCGTGGAACAGGGACTGGGCCCAAATTTTTCCAGCGTCCTCGTGGATCGCCAGCAGCGCGTCTGGGTCGGCACCCGGGCGGCGGGGTTGTTCCCCAGCGTGGCCGGACTGTTTCAATTCGTTGGCGGTCGCTTCCAACCGGTGGCCGATGTCCGCCTGCTGGGGCGAAATATTTCGGCACTTTATCAGGATCGCAGCGGGCGCATTTGGGTGGGCACTGATGCGGGCCTGGGCTGTTGGGACGAGCACGAATGGCGTTGGTTCGATCAGGCCAGCGGCATGACGGGGAACGAGATCACGGCCATCGCCGACGACGCCGAGGGCAACTTGTGGTTTGGCACGGTCCGCGCGGGTTTGAATCGCTGGCGCGACGGGAAGTTCACCTCGTTTCCCCCCACGAACGGACCGCCCTGCGCGAACGTTACCTCGCTTTGCCTGGATCGCGACGGCGCGTTGTGGGTGGGGACGGGCAATGGCCTGGGGCGATATCAGGCGGGGCGGTGGGATCGGTTCACTACAAGGGACGGCCTGACGACCGACAGCATCAACTACCTGATCGAAGATGATCAGGACAATCTCTGGATCGGATCGTATGCCGGCCTGATGCGCATTGCCCGGAAATCACTAACCAACTCCGTTTTGGACCGGACCGTGAATCTCGCCTGCCGCGCCTACGGCCCCGGCGACGGTTTGCCGACGAGTGAATGCACGCAAGGTTCGCAACCCGCCGCCTGCCGCACGCGCGATGGGCAGCTCTGGTTTCCCACCACCCACGGCCTGGTCACGGTCAACCCGGCGCAACTGCTGCCCAATACAAACGTGCCCCCCGTCGCCATTGAATCGGTATTGCTGGACGACAAGGAGCAAAACACAAACGTCCTGCATGCCAACTGGGCGCGTGACATCATCGTGCCCGCGGGCAACGAACGATTAGACATCCACTTTACGAGTCTCAGTCTCGGAGCCCCGGAGCGGGCCCGGTTCAAATATCGGATGGAGGGTTTTGAAACGAAGTGGAAGGAAGCGGGAGGCTGGCGCGAGCGCGAGGCGCGCTACCCCAAGCTGCCGGCAGGACGGTATCGCTTTCAGGTCACGGCGTGCAACGAGGACGGCGTTTGGAATCCGAAACCGGCCACGGTCGCGATCCTCGTTCTGCCGCCATTCTGGCAGGAGTGGTGGTTCATCACAATCGCCGGGTTGTTGCTGTTGGGTGCGGTGGTCGGCATCGTGCATTTCATCTCCACGCAAAAGCTTCAGCGGCAGCTCGCGGAGTTGAAACAACAGGAAGCACTGGAAAAGGAACGTGCCCGGATTGCGCGCGACCTGCACGATCAACTCGGCGCGAATCTCACCCAGGTGGCTCTGCTCGGCGAGATGGCGGAGACGGACAAACATTTACCCGACGAGATTGAAGGTCATGCCAAACAGATTTCGCAGACGGCCCGCGAAACCTCTCGCGCCCTCGACGAAATCGTCTGGTCAGCCAATCCGTCAAACGACACGTTGGAAGGCTTGATCAATTACGCCTGCAAATACGCCCAGGATTATCTGGAACTGGCCGGCGTGCGTTATCGGCTGGAGGCACCCGCCCAACTCCCGGCGCAAAACATCGCGCCCGACCTGCGGCACAATATCTTTCTCGCCTTCAAGGAATCGGTTAACAACGTCGTCAAACACGCCCAGGCTTCCGAGGTGAAAATCCGTCTGCGGTTGGAGGCAACAACCTTCACGCTCGAGATTGAGGACAACGGGCGCGGTCCCGGTGAAGCGGCCACCAAGACCGGGAGAAATGGGTTGCGCAACATGCGCAAGCGGATGGAAGATGTCGGCGGCGCGTTTGAGATGCGGCCGGGCCCGCAAAGCGGCACGTTGATCCGGCTCACGGCGCCCGTCGGAAAACACTGAACCAACCATGCCCATCACCGTTTCCATCGTCGAGGACAACGAGCAATTGCGCGAGACCCTGGCGCGGGTGCTCAACCGGGCGGACGGCTTTGAGTGCGTCGGCCAGCACGCCAGCGCCGAAGCTGGCCTGGAAGGCATTCCCAAGGAGCGCCCCAACGCCGTGCTCATGGACATCAATCTGCCCGGCATGAATGGCGTGGAGTGTGTGCGCCGGTTGAAACAACTGCTGCCCCAGACGCAGGTGGTCATGCTCACGGCCTACGAGGACACAGAAAACATTTTCAGCTCCCTCGCCGCCGGCGCGTCGGGCTATTTGCTCAAGCGCTCCAAGAGCGCTGAAATCCTCGAGGCGTTGCGCGATGTGCAGAATGGCGGTTCGCCCATGTCCACGCACATCGCGCGCAAGGTGGTGCAATCCTTCCAGTCTTCGGCCCGGCCTCTCGCTCCCGCAACGTCACCCGCCGCCGAACCGACCGAGGACCTTTCGCCGCGCGAGCAGGAAGTGCTCGACCTTCTCAGCCAGGGGTTCATGTACAAGGAAATCTCCGACAAGCTTGGCATCAGTTTCGAGACCGTACGCACCTACATCCGCCGCATTTACGAGAAGCTCCATGTCCGCACCCGGACCGAAGCGGTGGCCAAGGTGCTGCGCCGCTGAATTTGCCTAGTGGTGTAAGGTTGGCCGCCCGGCGTGGGCCGCCAGCCGGTTTCTTTCCGCCGGCCTTTCTCAAGTTGAGCCCTTAACAAATCACGCACGGAGTTGGGCAAGAAACGTCAAGGATTCCCCCTTGGCACAGCCGCCCGCGCTTCTTAGTATTCCCGTCATGAAAGCTGGGCTGGCAAAATTGGCATCCTCGGTTCATCCAACCTCCCCGCCCTCGTTTATTTTATGAAAGACTACCAAGCTGCCGACATCCGCAACTTCGCCGTCGTGGGTCACGCTTCCTCGGGCAAAACGATGCTCTGCGAAGCCATGCTCGCCTGCGCCGGCGTCATCAATCGCATGGGCAGCATCGCCGCCGGGACGACCGCTTCGGATTACCACGTGAGCGAACAGCAGCGCCAGATTTCCGTCCAGGCGTCACTGCTACACCTGGATTGGCTCAATAAAAAGTTCAATCTCCTGGATTGTCCAGGCTACACGGACTTTATCAGCGAGGGCTTGGGCGCCTTGCGCGTGGGGGATTTCGCGCTCGTCGTCGTGAATGCGACGCAGGGCGTCGGCGTGGGCACGGACGCGGTGTGGAAATATGCCACGGAAGATGACATCCCCAAAATGATCGTCCTCAACGGCTTCGACAAGGAGGATACCGATTTCGAGAAGCTGCTGACCGAACTGCGGGAGCATTTTGGCACCCGGGTGTTTCCGTTGAGTTTGCCCGTGAATCCGGGGCCGGGGTTCAATCAATTGCTGGATGTCATTCGCAGCGAGGTCATCACCTACGCCGGCGACCAGAGCGGAAAATTCACCGAGGCGCCGGCGGCGGGCGCGCTGGCCGAACGGGTCACCGCGATGCACAAACAACTCATCGAATACATTGCCGAGGCGGACGACACGCTGATGGAAAAGTGGATGGACAAGGGCACCCTGACGGAGGAGGAACTGCGCGCGGGGTTGCACGCGGCGGTGCAGAAACAATCGTTTGTGCCGGTGTTTTGCACCTCGGCGCTAGACAATATCGGCGTCGCCCGGCTCATGGACATGATCGCCAAATACGGCTCATCCCCGGCGGATCGCAAGACGGTCAAGGCGCAGGATGCCGAGGGGCGGGAATGCGACGTGACGCTCAACGGCTCGGAGACGGTCTGCTATGTGTTCAAGACCATGAGCGAGGCGCAGTTCGGCGAGCTGTCCTTCTTCCGCGTATATTCCGGCCAGGTCAAATCGGGGAGCGAGCTTTACAACATTGACCGGCGCGTCTCGGAGAAGATCGGGCAACTTTATCTCCTTAACGGCAAGATGCGGGATCTCGCCCCCGCGTTGAATGCGGGCGACATCGGAGCGGTGGTCAAACTCAAGGACACGCACACGGGCAATACTCTTTGCAGCGTAAAACACCCCGTGGCACTGCCCAAGGTCGTTTATCCCAAGCCCAACATTCACGCCGCGCTCAAGAGCGTGGTGAAGGGCGAGGAGGACAAGATCGCGACCGGCTTGGCGGCCTTGCACCACGAAGACCCGACCTTCCTGCATCAGGTGGACGCGGAACTACACCAAACCATCCTGTCGGCGCAGGGGGAATTGCATCTCGAAGTCATTGCGGACCGTTTGCGCCGACGCTTTGGCGTGCATGTGGAATTGCACGAGCCGCGCGTGCGCTATCGCGAGACGATTCGGACCAAAGGCGATTCGAAGCACCGCCATAAGAAACAGACGGGCGGCTCCGGACAGTTTGCCGAGGTGTGGATGCGGATTGAACCCAAGCCGCGCGATTCAGGCGTGGAGTTCATCCATTCCCTGGTCGGGCAGAATGTGGATCGCTCCTTCGTGCCTTCGGTCGAGAAAGGCGTGGCCAAGGCCTGCCAGGAAGGCATTCTGGCGGGCTACCGGGTCGTGGATGTGCAGGTGGATTTTTATGACGGCAAGATGCATCCGGTGGACTCGAAGGATATCGCGTTCCAGATCGCCGGTTACTTTGCCTTCAAGGAATCCTTCACCGCGGCGCGGCCCTGTCTGCTCGAACCGATCCACGCCGTCGAGATTCGCATTCCGGAAGATTGCATGGGCAAGGTGATGGGCGACTTGTCGAGCCGGCGCGGGAAGATTCAAGGCATGGACGTGGACGGCAGCTTCCAAGTCATCAAGGCCCACGCGCCGGCAAAGGAACTGTATCGCTACGCCAGCACGTTACGCTCGCTGACCGGCGGGCGCGGCGTTCACACTGAAGCCTTCAGCCATTACGAAGAAATGCCGCGGGAAGCCGAGGGGAAGATCGTCGAGGAATACAAGAAGCACCGCGCCGAAGGCAACAATCACCACGAGTAACCCTGCCCCAACCACTCCACGGCCGGCGCGCGCCGGCTCCGACTGGTTGGAGGTCTGACCCTAGCGGTGGTTATTTTGCCGCCGGACGCAAAATAATGTTTCGGTAATCCACCCCGGCATGATCGCCTTGGAGATAGATGGGGCCGGGCTTGAATTCATCCGCCGTGAGCGCACCGCCCGTGATGCCCAAGACCGCTTGGTTGTTGATGATCAACTTACCGTTAAGTACGACCGTGACGTGCCGGTCCACCAGCGTGATGTCAAGTGACTGCCATTCGCCGGCGGGTTTCTCGGCGCTGCTCGTGGGTGTAATGCGGCTGTAGATGGCGCCCATATTGTGGGAATCAAGGCCCTTGCCAAAAGTGTCAGCCACCTGCACCTCGTAAAGGCCTTTCAGGTAAATGCCGCTGTTGCCATCCTTGGGCACGCGGACTTCGAGCGTGAGGTTGAAGTCCTCGAACTCGCCGTCGGTCCGCAGGTTGCCGTAATTCTTGTGTGGCTGACCCTCCACCTGCACGGGGCGATTGCTGAGGAGCCCGTCCTGCGCGCTCCAACCATTCGCCGCGCCCGGTTCGACGAGCCGCCAACCCGCGAGGCTGGTCCCGTTGAACAGGGTCACCGGTTCGCCGAATTTCACTTTCGCAAGGTCGGGCGCGGGTGGCATCGGCGGGATTCGCTTGCCGGTCACTTGCTCCCGGTCCACGCCGCTGCCGTCCGGATGCGGCCGGAAGACCGTGATGCTTATCGTGTCCCCTTGGACTTGGGCCACGAAGCGGTCAGTGAAGCGCTGCGTGCGGACCACCTTGCCGGCGTCGTTCTTCCGTTGGACATCGTGCCCCTGGGTAAAGACGAGCAGCTTGTCGTTCAGGAACACGCTGTCGAGCGGCGTCACGCTGCCCCAACGCCAAAGCATGGCGCCATCGAGGTAGTTCTTTTCCTGGGTGATGCCCAGCCAGCCGACATAGCCACCCGGCAGGGTTAACGCCCAGTTGCCGAGGAAGGGATTCTCCGCGGCGGCAGCGCGACCAGCGGTAAGGATTAACAGGCCGGCCAGGGCGGCGAGGGAAGCGCGGATGAGTTTCGTCATAAGTTTTTCCAGTTGGGGCGGTGCAGGTTTGTCGGTGGATTGCTTGAGCGTCAAATCCGTGTGCGAGATTCTTATCACCTTCACGCCTCTTTGGCCACCCCCGATTTGCAGTTGTTGGCCGCGCCGGCGTACCGGATGGGGCATCACATTATTCCCCCGATCCTGTTCCGTTTGATTTCCTGAACCGTCCCGGAAGGCAGAAAGCGAACACATGAATTCGTTGCGGTCTGCCGCCACCCACGCCACCCTCGGGTCGCAATTACGCCGGGCGCAGAGAGTGATCATTATCCTATTATGACGACATCCTTGAGGCACAGCTCGGACTTTGGAGCCAAATGAAACGTAATCGCCATCTGATAGTGCTGGCGTGCCTCGTCACAGCGACAGCGCTCGCCGATGAGGTTTTCACGAACAGCGAACCGCGCTGGTGGCGCGGAAATCTACATACCCACACCCTGTGGTCGGACGGTGATGGCTTTCCGGAGGTTGTGGCCCAGTGGTACCGGGATGCGGGATATAATTTCCTGTCGCTCTCGGATCACAATGTTCTAAGCCAGGGCGAGAAATGGAAACGGGTGAAGGACGTTGACGCCCGTGCCAAAACCAATGCCTTTGCCCAATACCTGAACCGATTTGGACCCCACTGGGTCGAAACGCGCACGGCGACCGAGCACGAGGCCATGGAAGTCCGGCTCAAACCGATTGAGGAATACCGCGCCTTGGTGGAGGAACGCGGCCGGTTTCTCATGATTCAAGCCGAAGAGATCACGCACGAGGCCAAGAACGGCCGGGCGCTGCACCTGAACGTCGTCAACTTGTTGGAAGTCATTGCGCCGCGGGATGGGGCAACCATCCGCGAGACCATTGCGAACAACCTCGCCGCCGTGGAAGAATCGGCCCGGCGAACGGGTCGCGAAATCATCGTCCATGTCAACCATCCCAACTATAAATGGGGCGTGACGTCCGAAGATCTGGCAGCGGTCGTTGGCGAACGATTCTTTGAAGTCTGGAACGGCGTGGACAACGATGGCGATCCCGGCGATGAGATCCATCCCTCCACCGACGAGATGTGGGACGTCGCGAACACCCTCCGGCTGGCCGGCATGGGTGCACCGCCGCTGTTCGCGGTCGCGACCGATGACTCCCATGACCACCACGGCAACAAGACGCGAGCGCTGCCGGGCCGGGCCTGGGTGATGGTTCAGGCCCGACATCTGACTCCGGAATCAATCGTCCAGGCCATCCGCACGGGCGACTTTTACGCCTCAACGGGCGTTGAGCTGGACGAGGTTGTCTTTGATAAACCGACGGGCAAGCTTGCCTTGCGCATCCGGGCCAAAGGCGACGCGACTTTTGTTACCCAGTTCATCGGCACGCGCAAAGGTGTGAATCTGACGGGCAAACCCCGACTGGACAAGGCCGGTCGCATCGTGGAAACCACCCTGGACTACCGCAGCGCCAGCGGCTCCCAAATCGGTGAGGTCTTCTGCGAAGTCAAGGGTGTGAACCCGAGCTACACACTGCGCGGCGACGAGCTGTACGTGCGGGCCGTGATCACCTCCAGCGCCGCGCCCCGGGTGCCGAGCAGCGAGTTTCCCTTCCAGCGCGCATGGACCCAGCCGGTCGGCTGGCGGGCCCACGGCGCAGATTGACCTTGAATCCATCCGCCCGGCTGGTGATCTTTTCCCGCCGAAATTGCAATTGCGGTAAATGCACGAACCAACCAAAACCTAACGAAAAGAACGAACCAATCCCATGAGCGCCAACGCCAATTTTGTCTTCAAACGAATCTACCGCGGCAAAGTCACTACCCTCATCCTCGACTGGAGCGGCACGACTGCGGACGCCTACGTCATCGCTCCGGCGGTGGTGTTTGCCGAGGTCTTCAAGAATCAAGGGGTCGAGATTTCCATGGAAGAAGCCCGCGGTCCGATGGGCCTGCGAAAAGACCTCCACATCAAGGCGCTTACGGAAGACTCCATCATTCGTGAGCGCTGGAAGGGCGTTCACGGCAAGTATCCGAACCAGGCGGATGTGGACCGGATGTTTGCGGATTTTGTTCCGGCCCAACTGGCCTGCCTGCCGAAGTACACCAAGTTGCTGCCGGGCGTCGCCAAGGTAATCAAGCGTCTGCAAGCGCAGGGTATCAAAATCGGCAGTTCCACGGGGTTCACGCGGCCGATGGTGGATATCCTCGAAAAAGCGGCCAAGAAACAGGGTTACGTGCCCGACGCCTCGGTGGCCGGCGACGAGGTATTGCACGGCGCGCGGCCGCGACCTTTCATGGTTTACCGCAACCTGGATCTGCTGGACGCCTGGCCCATCGAATCGGTGATCAAGATTGATGACACCACCAGCGGCGTCGGGGAAGGTTTGAACGCCGGTTGTTGGGCCGTGGGTGTGGCGCGCTACAGCAACTACATGAACATCAACACGCTCGAGGAAGAGGCCACCTTGTCCAAGGCGGAGATTGAGCAACGGTTGGAGAAGACCCGCGAGATCCTGCGCAAAGCCGGCGCGCACTACGTCATTGATAGCCTCGCCGACATCGAAGGGGTGATCGCGGACGTCAACGCCCGCCTTGCGCGCGGCGAACGGCCTTGAGCGCGAGTTCAAAAACGAATGGCAGCGCTTGAGGGCGTCAACCTTCAGGCTGTCTTGGTAATTCCTCCCAAATATTACAATGCAAACCACCATCGCCCCCGCTGATCAAGCCCCGCAATTCGACTGGCAAAACCCTTACATTTTGCTGACGCCGGGCCCGCTTTCCACCAGCCCCAC
>JADLHS010000509.1 GCA_020848635.1 Limisphaerales bacterium | reverse complement strand
GTAGATCTTTAAGCAGAATTCGTTGACACCGGCGGAATCAGCAATAGTGTGTCTCTGCACAGTATGCCACTACTCACCGCCAAACAACAAGCGCTGGCCGACTTCATTGAAAGTCATCGGCGGCGGCGAGGCCACGCCCCAACGTATCAGGAAATTGCCGATCATTTCCGATTTCGCAGCGTCAATGCAGTAACCAGCCATTTCCGGTTGATGAGGACGAAAGGCTGGCTCGAATCCGACTCCGGCAAAGCCCGGTCGCTGCGGATTATCTCCCCATTGGCCAAGCTGCGGAGTCGCATCGTGGACATTCCGCTTCTCGGGGCCATCCCGGCCGGTTTCCCTGAGGACGGCGACCCGGAAGCGGAAGGTTGTGTAACGGTGGATATTGCCAGTGTCGGGTTCACGCCGACGCGGAACACGTTTGCGGTGCGTGTGCGCGGTGTTTCCATGATCGGCCGGCACATCCTTGATGGCGATGTCGTGCTATTGGAGCGGGGACCGGACCCGCGCCATGGTCAGGTCGTGGCCGCGCTCGTGGATGGTGAACGCACGCTCAAGACCTATGTCGTGAAGAACGGGAAACCGTATCTGAAAGCGGAGAATCCCAAATATCCCGACCTAATCCCCGCGCAGGAGTTGGTGATTCAAGGGGTGTTCAAGGCGTTGATTCGAAAAGCCCGGGACTAAGCCATGTCTGCGCATGCCACCAACGTTCTTGCCGAGTTGCATCGGCTTGCCAATCCCACAAATGTGGCGGGCATGGCCCGGTTCGGCATTGTCGGCAAGAAACTGCTGGGCATCTCGGTGGTTCAACTCCGGGCGATCGCCAAACGAATCGGACGTGATCATGAACTGGCGGAGGCGTTGTGGGCTTCAGGAATCTTTGAAGCTCGCATTCTCGCTGCGTTCATCGCCGACCCCAAATGTCTGACCCGCCGCCAAGCCAAGGCCTGGGCGAAGGATTTTGAGTGCTGGGCCGATTGTGATGGCCTGTGCCTCCATCTTTTCCGCAAGACCCC
Organism: Limisphaerales bacterium; assembly: GCA_020848635.1. GTDB lineage: Bacteria > Verrucomicrobiota > Verrucomicrobiia > Limisphaerales > JADLHS01 > JADLHS01. The sequence goes on along the minus strand of JADLHS010000509.1, from coordinate 1,602 downwards.
GTTTGCCCACGAACTGGCGGTTGCTTGGAGCCACCGCCGGGAGGAACTGGTGAAGCGCGCCGGTTTTACCAGGATGGCCACGCTGGCCGTGCATGATAAAGCGGCCAGCAACGAAGTCTTTCGCAATTATCTCGGCCGGGTTCAGGCGGAAGCCACCGATGAACGACACAACGTAAAGAAGGGCGCTAACTGGGCGCTGCGCCAGATTGGGAAGCGAAATCAAATTCTGAACCGGGAAGCCGTCCGCATCGCCAAACACATTCAGAAAAAGGATTCAAAGGCTGCGCGTTGGATTGCCGCGGATGCCCTCCGGGAATTGGAACGATGGAAACCCAGATGACTCTGCATGTCGCGAACCATCGTGCATCTGGATGCCGACGCCTTCTTTGCGTCGGTTGAGCAAGCCGCCGACTCCCGGTTGCGCGGGAAACCGGTTGCCGTGGGCGGTGAAAGTCGGGGCATCATTGCCTCCGCGTCCTACGAAGCCCGCAAGTTTGGGATTTATACACCCATGCCCACGGCGCTGGCCCGCAGGCTCTGTCCCAAGCTAATTGTATTGCCCGGTCACTATGATCTTTACGAGGAATTTTCCAACGGGATGTTCGCTTACGCCTACGACTTCACGCCGGATGTGGAACGGACCTCAATTGACGAAGGCTATTTCGATCTCACGGCCAACCACAACAAGCCGGGAATCGAAATCGCACTGATCATCAGCAAGGCGATCCGGCAATCGCTGAAGATTACCGTCAGCGAAGGGGTCGCCTCGAACAAACTCATCAGCCAGATCGCTTCGAAGCTGAACAAGCCCGCGGCATTTGAAAGCGTGCCGGAGGGACATGAAAAGCAGTTCATTCAACCATTGCCAAACCGCTGGCTGCCCGGCATCGGCCCAAAGACCAGCGCCCGATTGAATGCGGCAGGGTTGGCCAAAATCCTTCACGTGGCCGCCACCCCGATCGAAATGCTGGAACTGGTGTTGGGGCGGCAGGCGGTGACGATCCGGCAATTCGCCCATGGAATTGACGAACGCCCGCTGATCCCGGCCCGCGAGCCGCAGAAAACCTTCAGCCAACAGGAAACCTTTGCCGGCGACCTGACGGACGAAGAATACATTGCCGCCACGCTGCGCCGGATGGCAGACGACCTCTTTGCTAAGGTACGGGCCGATCAGCGGACGATTCGCACGTTGACTGTAACAGTGCGCTATAACGACCGGGCGGAGGATCAGGTCAGCGAAAGTTTATTGGAGCCCACCGATCTTGAAACCGAGGTGTATGGCCGACTACAGGCGATGCTGAACAAGGCGTGGAAGCGGCGGGTCAGTCTTCGGTTGGTGTCACTGAAATTATCCAACCTGTATGACAGTCGGTTTCGGAGCGACCTGCCACTGACGGTCCCCATGCAACGCCTCGATGCACAATCTCGATTGGCAGCCGTCGTGGATGAGCTCCGCTCCGCGCATGGGCGCTCAGTCATTTTACGCGGGCACGATTTGCGGCTGTTAAGTCCACCTACCGAGGCCATCTCAGCGAAGCCGAACTCTTCGCCGGTTCGCCGACTGAACCGCGTGGCGAAGCCAGCGGTCACCACTTACGTCCC
>JADLHS010000508.1 GCA_020848635.1 Limisphaerales bacterium | reverse complement strand
GCGCCAGGGTGGATTTGATTTTGCCGGGATTCGCCTTGTCCCAATGCCGGCGCACGAGCGGCGTGATGAGCACCGGCTTCGCGCCCGCCGCGCGAGCTTCGTCCACAAAACGAGTCAGATCACTGATATAGGTCGGCATGTCGGTGGAGCGCCCGGGTTTGCCCGGCTCATTGTTGTGGCCAAATTGGATCAAATAGTAGTTCCCTTTGAGCGCGAGTGCATTGGTCCACCGGCCTTCCTTCAGGAAACTCATCGAACTCCGACCGCCCTGCGCGGTGTTGATGCACTCCGCCCGGTCGTTGAGGAACTGGGTGAAACCGAGTCCCCAGCCCGCACTGTCCGTCACGGTGGAATCGCCGACGAGGATGATTTTGACTTTCGCCTGCGGGGCCGACGGCGCGTTGCTTTCGGCAACGACCGGAGCCGTGCCCGCCATCAACAACGCGGCCAGCCGGAGAATGGCAAAGTGGGTTTTCATTTTGCGATGTGCCGGGTCAAGATATTTGAACGTGGTCGCCTTTGCCAAGGCAACTCCGCGCCGCTGCTGGCTAGCACTCCGGCTGATCCGTACGAGCAATCAAAAACCAACCTGGCCCCCGGCTTTTCCCATCGCCAAAAAGCCGCCGTCCCGGCGCGGAAAGCTCCCGTTCAACGCTTTTAGTTGCTTGCCAAACCTGGCCCCTACCGGCAAGCTCACCAGCCGTATGAAAAATTTAATTGGCGTCATCATTTTGGCGGTTGTGTGTCTGGGTTTGACGGTTGTGTTGATCAGCACCAGGAAGCAGGCCACCGCGGAAAAACACAAGGACACGGAAACTATTTTGTCCCACTCGAACGAGTTGGTGAAAACCACCGACGCCCTGATTGAACAACGGCAGGTCAATACGGTGCTGACCAATGATCTCACCAGCACCCGCAGCGAACTCGCCACCACGCGGAATGAATTCGCCAGCCTGACGAACAAATTCACCGCGGTGGCCGGCACGTTGTCGAATACCGAGGCGACCTTGAAGGCCAGCCAGACCGCGGTGGCCCTGCGTGACCAGCGCATCGCCGCCTTGGAAACCCAAAATCGCGAACTCGACGACAAGGCCATCGGCCTCAGTGCCGCCCTCACGAACCTGACCGCGCAAATTGAAGACACGCAACGCAAACTCACCGCTTCCGAAGGCGACAAGGCTTTCCTCGAAAAGGAACTCAAGCGGATGATGGCCGAGAAGGCGGAACTGGAACGGCAGTTCAACGACCTCGCCGTCTTGCGCGCGCAGGTCTCCAAGTTGAAGGAGGAGCTTTCCATCGCCCGCCGGCTCGATTGGATCCGCAAAGGCTTGTTCTCCGACGAACCGAAAGGGGCGCAGCGACTCATGCAGGGCCCGGCGAAGGGCGACAAGACCAATCAATTCGATCTCAATGTCGAGGTCAACGCCGATGGCTCCGTGAGCGTCATCCCGCCGCTGACCAACGCCCCGGCCGCGCCGAAGTAACTCCCGTCGGCTGCCTGCCGAAAAGTTTCAACCGCTTCCGGAAACGGAAGCGGTTTCTTACTGGACCTCGGCCATTTGATTGCCGGCCGGCCCCACGACCCAGGATTGCGCCCGCTTGGGGGGACGAAATCTCTGGGCTTCGAGTCGCTAGTCACTGCCGGGAAGTGTTCCGGATTGAGAGTGACTTTGCCGCAAATTCGCCGCAAATTCGCCGGCACAACGCATGAAAATAAATTCTCCAGTTTCCCGTAGTGGCCGGTTCGCCAGCGGCCCGGGCGCGGACGTCGCCGCGTTCTCCGAGTCTATTTCCTTTGACTGGCGGCTCTGGCGGCACGATCTCCTCGGCTCCATGGCGCACGCCACCATGCTGCAAAAGATCGGCGTGCTGACGCGGTCCGAGGCCAAGGCCATCATTGCCGGGCTGGATCACATCGGGAAAGAAATCGCCGCGGGCAAATTCAAATGGAAACCCGAACTCGAAGACGTTCACATGAACATCGAGTCCACCCTCACCGAACGCGTGCCCGCCGGCGCGAAACTCCACACTGCCCGTTCGCGCAACGACCAGGTCGCGCTCGATGTGCGGCTCTGGTTGCGCGACGAAATCTCCGCGCTGCTCGGCGAGATCGTCGGCCTGCAACGCACGCTCGTGGCCGTCGGGGAACACAACGCCGACGTCATTATCCCCGGCTACACGCACCTGCAACGCGCGCAGCCCGTCTATTTCGCGCACCACCTGCTCGCCTACGTCGAGATGCTTGAACGCGATTGCGAACGGCTCTGGGATTGTTACTCGCGCGTCAACGTGTGCCCGCTCGGCAGCGGTGCGATTGCCGGCTCAACGCTTAAACTCGATCGTGTGCTCGTCGCCAAGTTGCTCGGCTTCGTGGACGCTGACGGCAAGGTTCAGCTCACGCAAAATTCCATGGATGCCGTGAGCGACCGCGATTTCGCCATCGAATTTTGCAGCCTCGCCGCGCTGGCAACCGTCCATCTGTCCCGCCTGGCGGAGGACCTGATCCTGTGGGCCGGCGCCGAGTTCCACTTCATCAAAATCGCCGATGCCTATACCACCGGCTCCTCGCTCATGCCGCAAAAGAAAAATCCCGATGTGGCCGAGCTGACTCGCGGCAAAGCGGGGCGGGTGATCGGGAACCTGATGTCCTTGCTGGTTCTCCTCAAAGGGCTGCCCATGACCTACAACCGCGATTTGCAGGAGGACAAGGAGCGCCTGTTCGACACCGTCGACACCATCCGGGCAACCGTGCGCATCGTGGCCGCCATGCTCCGGAACACCTCCGTGGACG
>JADLHS010000507.1 GCA_020848635.1 Limisphaerales bacterium | reverse complement strand
CTGGACCCGCCAGCAGCGGTGGACGCTCATCAACTTCACCCCCGGCACGCGATCGAATGCGGACTACACCGGTGAAGCCGACCCGAACTTCGTTTCATCGGCGGCCATCTTTGACAGCATATTGCAGCGGGAGCTCGCCGACCCGCACGGTTTAAGCGGGTACATTTTGTTGTTGCACCTCGGTAGCGGGCCCGGGCGCGCGGACAAATTCCATGTGCGTTTCGGCGAACTGCTCGATAAACTGGGCGGCCAAGGTTATCAATTCGTGCGCGTGGATGAGTTACTCGGCCCGCGCCGGGAAGCAAATGCGCCCAACCAAATCCTGAGGCGGTAAGCCTTTGCCCGCAGACCAAGCCTTCAATCCTGGTCAACTGGAGATGGACGGCCCGCTTTGGGTATCGTAAGGTTCGCCCATTGCAACCACGAACGACGATGAAAACTGTAAAACTCATTCACCCCCTGGCGCTGGCCGCGGTGCTCGCACTGAACTACCACGCCCGCGCCGCCGGGGACGCGGATAATCTGCCACCCATTTTCAACGGCCAGGATTTCACCGGCTGGAAGGTGCCGGCGCCCAATCCATTCTGGAAGGTGGTCGGCGGCATCATCGTGGGCGAGAATGACGAGGCGAAAAAGGGCAGCATGCTCTGGACGGAAAGGTCGTATGGGGACTTCGTCATCGAATGCGAGGCGCGCTGGAGCGGGGAGATTGACAGCGGGATCATGGTGCGGAAGCCGGAACTCCAGATGCAAATGGGGGTCTCGCGCAGTCTGAAACGGGACCTGACCGGCTCGTTCTACACCGGCGGGACGGAAAAATATCCCGAGACGGGCCAGGCAAAAAACCTGGAGAAACATTTCAAACCCGGAGACTGGAACCTCTACCGGCTGGAAGCCCGGGGCGACACGTTCACCGTCTGGCTCAACGGCGTGCAGGTGTCCAAATACACCAACGCCAAATACGCCGGGCCCGCACCCATTGGCTTGCAGATTCATCCGGGTCTGGCCATGAAGGTCGAGTTTCGCAATCTCCGCGCCAAAGCGCTGGAGTAATGCCGGGTCCGCGCTGCGAGCTAGTTCCGAATCAGCACCGTGGACGAAACAAACCTTGGGTTGAGCAACCACTTCACCAACCAATGCCTCGCGGAGTTGGGCCTCCGACCCTCAACGCCACGAACCAAACCAGCACCGATGAAGAAACCAAGCCGAATACCTCGGCTTGGCCACCAAAGCCCCGGTCAAACTCGAGCATTATCGCTGCTGAGGGGGGGGCAAATCTCAAAACCCAAAAAGCGAACGGGAAACCGTTCGCCTTGCTTTAAACGTGGTGGGTTCGACCAGCCGCTAATCCGTGCGCACCCGGAAGAAGCGCGCCGCTTCGCCAGCATGGAAAAGGTTGGTGTGATCAAACCCACCGAAGCCATCGAACTGGTTGGTTAGAACTGGGGTCCAGAGGGCGCTGGGAGTCGTGACGTCGGTTGTGGTCAGGAGGACAAACGCGGTGCCCGCGTTTCCGCCGTGACCCGTGAGTTCCAGGTTGCTGCCCGTGACCAAGGGCGGACAAAGCTGCAAGGCATCTTCGTAGATTCCATAGGCGGTGAGGCGGTAGGTGCCGCTGTCGTTCACGCCCGCGCCGTCAATGAGCAACGAGTAATTGCCACTGTTCGTGCCCGGGTAGTTGATCGTGACGGTGGTGGCGCTTTGCGCCGTCGAGAGCAGCACGCCGTTCCGCCCGTAAAGGCGGACGCGAGGCGTGAAAGTACCGGTCAATTTCTGGCAGGTTATGGTAAAGGCATAACCCTTGCAGGCGGCGAAGTTCCACAGGTCCAAATCTCCCAGCGCGATGGTGGCGTCATAGCTGATGCCATTGGTAAGGCGGCCGCCTTCGTCTCCAGGCGAAACGAAATACGCACCGGGAAATCGTCCGAGGCTGAGGGTGTAGGGGCCGATCCCGTCGAGGTAATAACTTTGTTGCACAACCGTAAACATGCCGCTGTTGGTGGCCTGAACGAATATGGCCGCGTCGCGGTGGGCGCTGGCTGAACTGAAGGCCTCTTGAATCAGTACCCCAGTCGGTCCGTAGAGTTGAATCCACGGGCGATAGTCCGGCGCGCCAATTCGGAGGGCGATGTTGTCGCCGGCCGTGGCGGTGAAAGTCCAGACATCAAGGTCGCCCAACGCATTTGTGGCCAAAGTCGCCAAGCCATTCGTCAACGTCCCGCCTTCGTCGCCGGGAGATACGACAGACGAGCCGGGCATTTTCGCAAGGTGCAGGGTGTAAGGACTGCTCAAGCTGTCGTAGTAACTCTGGGCAACCACGAGGAATGTTCCCGTATTCGTCGCTCGGCCGGAAATCAACGTGTCGTTGTCTGCACTGGTAGCGGCAAGCCCTTCCCGAAAGAGAACGCCAGTTGGTCCGTAAAGTCGGAGCCAGGGTCGGAAGGCTGGCGAGCCGATGCGAATCGAAATGTTGTCGCCCACGCTGGCGTCGAACCGCCAGAGATCAAGGTCGCCCTTGGTAATCTGGCCGGTATTCGCCGCGCCGTTGATGAGATCGCCTCCCTCATCACCGGGGGACACCACGAACGCTCCGGTAGATTTGGCCAGGTGAATCGTGTAGGGGCCGGACCCGTTGGCATAATAGGACTCCAGCACTGCCGTATAGGTCCCGTTGCTGGGCGCCGTCGCGTCAACCAATCCGTCGGTATCGCCGGATCCGTGTCCGGCGCCCACGGCTAGTTGCGCCCCATTGGGTGCGTAGAGCAATAGATAGGGCCGGAATCCGGTCGTCCCGACGCGGACCATGATTCGTTCTCCAGCGGTGGCGGTGAAACTCCACATGTCAATGTCGCCCAGTGAATTCGTACCGGGATACGCACCGCCATTGACCATTGATCCGCCTTCATCAGCGGGGGCGACTTCAAAAGCTCCCGGGACCCGAGCCAAGGAGAGGGAGATTGCCCCGGTGCCATTGCCGTAATAACTGCTCACTTGAACGGTGAACAGGCCGTTGGTGGTCAAGACAAGCGGAGTGGTCGCGGCGTCAATCGAACTGCTACCTGATCCGGAAGCGGTGGCGAGCGCCACGCCGTTGGGAGCGCGTAACACAACCAGCGGACGAAACGGTGCTCCCGCACGCAGAATGACCGTGTCACCGTTGGTCGCGTAAAACGTGTAAGCATTGGTGGCACTCAGCACGAGCGTGCCAGCCTGATCAAAGCCATTCGTAAGGGTCTGCCCAGAAGCGCAGTTGGCAGCCAGCACACCGAGAAGACCGACGAGGGATGCCAAGCCGGTCGCCGCGCGGCCAAACTTGTGACTGACGGGCCATGAATCCACTTGCGTCGCTGGCGGACTGACTCGGATGGGGGCGTCCCAAGGGTTTGATTCCGGCTGGATGCTCGCGGTTCTCATATCATTTTGAGCCTTGATGACTTTCCGACCATTAGGTGTAAAATTGATCTGAATTAGCTAACATGGCTATAAAACTCCGGCGAGTAAATCCTGTCAACCAGATTATTCGCTGCGCAGGTGAATGATTTGAGGGTTCAGCTTCGATCGGGTGTCGGGTTATTGAAAGCGGGCTGGTTGACGATGGGGCTTTCGGTCCCGTCAATCCGCCAAATCCGTTGTCGCCTTGCAGCAAGGTTATTGCTAACCTCCACCCCATGAAATTTGAGACTCTCTGTCTTCACGGCGGCACGCAACCGGACCCGGTAACGCTTTCGCGGGCGGTGCCGGTGTATCGGACGAGCTCGTTCGTGTTCCGCAACACCGAGCACGCGGCCAACCTGTTTGCGCTGCGGGAGCTGGGCAACATCTATACCCGCCTGCAGAATCCCACAACCGATGTGCTGGAAAAACGCGTTGCGTTGCTCGAAGGGGCCCCCGAAATGGGCGGCCTCGGCGTCGCGTCCGGCACCAGCGGCATCTTTTATTCTGTAGTCAATCTCGCCCAGGCCGGGGACAACATCGTCTCCGCCCGCAACCTCTATGGCGGCACGTACACGCAGTTCAACGACCTCCTGCCCAAGTTTGGCATCACCGTGAAGTTTGTGGATTCCAATGATCCCCAGAACTTCGCCCGGGCGATTGACGCGAAAACCCGCGCCCTGTTCTGCGAAACCGTGTCGAATCCCGCGCTGGAAATCACCGATCTGGACGCCGTGGCCAAGATTGCCCGGACCGCCGGCCTGCCGTTGATCGTGGACTCGACCTTTTCCACGCCCTACCTGACCCAACCGCTGGCCCATGGCGCGGACATCGTCGTCCATTCCCTCACCAAATGGTTTGGCGGACATGGCACCGGCATCGGGGGGGTCGTGGTGGACAGCGGCCGCTTCAACTGGGCGGCGGGCAAACACCCGCTCTTCACCGCGCCGGATAACAGCTACCATGGTTTGCGCTGGGGTCTTGATCTGCCCGCGCCGCTCAAGCCGCTGGCCTACATCCTCCGCATGCGGACAGTGCCGCTGCGCAATCTCGGCGCCTGCATCGCGCCGGACAATTCCTGGTTCTTTCTGCAGGGAATCGAGACGCTGCCGTTACGCGTCGAGCGGCATTGCGAGAACGCGCTGGCCGTGGCCAAGCACCTCCAGAAGCATCCCAAGGTCAAATGGGTCCGTTTCCCGGGACTGAAGGCCGACCCCATGTTCAAGCTCAACCAGAAATATCTGCGTGGCAAAGGCGGGGCGATGGTCACTTTCGGCATCAAAGGCGGGGGCCAGGCGGGCAGCAAATTCATTGATGCGCTCAAGCTGTTCTCGCACCTGGCCAACGTCGGCGACGCCAAGAGCCTGGCGATTCATCCAGCCACCACGACGCACTCCCAGCTCAACGAGGAGCAGCAACGCGCGGGCGGCATCACGCCCGAGCTGGTTCGCCTCAGTGTCGGCTTGGAGAACATTGACGACATCCTGGCCGATCTGGATCAGGCCCTCAAGACGGCCGGCTGAACCGTAACTCGTGCCCAGAATGAGCGGCTCCATCGGAAAAGTCGCCACGCGTTTCTTCGAGTTTCACAACCCGCGGAAACCGCTGCCGTTGCGCGTGGGCGGAAAGCTTTCCCGTTTCACCCTGGCCTACGAAATGTACGGCCGCATGAACGCGGACAAGTCGAACGTCATCCTGCTTTTTCACGCGATGACCGGCAGTCAGCACGCTGCCGGTCTCAACCGCGAAGTGCCGGGGGTCAACGGGCGTTGGACGGAGGAATTGCATGAAGGCTGGTGGGACGCCTTCATCGGCCCGGGCCGGGCGCTGGACACCCGCAAGTTTTGCGTCATTTGCGCGAATTACCTCGGCGGCTGCTACGGTTCGACCGGTCCGGCCTCCATCAATCCGCAGACGGGCAAACCCTGGGGGCCAACATTCCCGGTGTTGCGGATCATTGACATTGTGGAATCCCAGCTGAGGCTGCTCGATGCCCTCGGCGTGAAAAAACTCCACGCGGTCGTGGGCGGGTCCATTGGCGGTTACCTCTCGCTGCTGCTGGCTACGCGTTACCCCAAACGCGTGAAAATTGTGGTCCCCATCGGCACCAGCGCCACCACCACCATCATTCATCGCATCCTGAACTTCGAGCAAATCACGGCCATCGAGAGCGATCTCAATTTCCGGGGCGGCGACTATTACGACGGTCCGCGCCCGGATGTCGGCCTGGCCCTGGCGCGGCGCATCGCCCACAAGACGTTTGTCTCGCCGGATACCTTGCGCGAGCGCGCTCGTGGCGTGTTGGTGAGCCACAAGCCGCCCCACGGCTGGTATGAAATGAACCACCCGGTCGAATCCTATATGCTCCATCAGGGGGAGAAGTTTGTGCAACGCTTCGATGCCAACACCTACCTGCGCATTGTGGACGCCTGGCAATGGTTTGATCTGGTGGCCGAGGCCGGCGCCCGGGATTTTCACGAGCTTTTCGCGCGGTGCCAGCACCAGGAGTTTCTGGTGTTCAGCATGGACTCGGACGTGTCCTTCCATCCGCAGGAACAATCCAAACTCGTTCACCTGCTCAAGGACGCTCAGGTGCCGGTGATGTGGATCACCGTCCACTCGGAAAAGGGCCACGATTCATTTCTCCTGGAGCCGCGCCTTTTCACGCCGCACCTCGCCCAGGCGCTGAATCGCTAGCCACGGGCCGCTGGTGGCACATTCTGGAGCGGCTTACCCAGCCCCACCGCGGGCGTTATTGAAAACGGGTCCTGGCTCGCTCCAACTCCGGTTCGACGTCCTTCCCTTCGTAGAACCATAGCCGACCACGCACGCGGACAGTCTCGCCCGGCGCACAATCGGCCAGGACCGGGTCGGCGTGCAAACACGGCACGAGTGGACTTCCCCACGCCCGACCGCAGCGTTCCCACGCGGTCAAAATCCAGCGATCGCCACCCGCCGAGCGAACCGCAACCGCAGGGCAGGCGAATATCTTGTTGGTCGTCGTTTGCGTGTTGAATTCGGGCGCGCCTTTCAGGTGGTCACAGATTTGGGTGCGCAAACCCGGCAGCGTTTGGCCCGAGCCGTTGCGCAGCCACAACTCCATATCCACGCCGCCGCCATTGGGTCGGACCCCGGCGCCGAATGCGACCTTGTTCGGCAACACGCGCTCAAAGTGCAGACTCCCATTCGTTTCGCGCGTCCAGTCAATGTTATCAATGATGACATTCTGCTCGTCCCAGATTGTCGGGATGTGGGTATGCGCGAGATACAATAACCGCTTGTCGCTCAAGATGGCTTCCGGCAGATCCACAACCACGTAACTGGTCGTGTCCCACGGCAAAAACACGCTCGCTTTCATGCCGCGCTGAAAATCAACGTTCCCATTCGTAAAGCCGCGCCGCACTTCGCGGCCGCCCGGATAAGGGAGCACACGCACTTGACCCTCTGCTGGTTTGGCCGGAGTTGGGTCACGGCTGATGTTCAATTCGGCGGCTTGCCTTTGCACTTCCGCGGGGCTCCAGCCGCATACGCGTGCCGCCTCGTCCCACGAGTAACGGTGGTAAACGAGCATGTTCTCCAGCCAGAAGCGCGCGTCCCGGCAGGTCGCGGTCATCTCAACGGGCAGGATGAGGCGTTCGGGTGGTCGCTCGGGCTGCCGTGATTTCAAGAGCGGATCCGCCGGCAGATGGTCGCGATCCACATACATCGCCAGGTCGCGCATGGGAATGCAGCGAAAGTTGTTCTCCTTGAGATAGGCCATGTACTCGCGAAACCGTTCCGGCGGGGTATGCACCCAAGGATGGGCCACATCCGGGACACCATGAAATTGCAGCACGACCACCTGACCATTCGTCGCGCGGGCCACGATTTGTCTAAAATGTTCCAGGGTCCAACTGGGGTAGGCGTCGCCGGTGGTCGGAATGAGCAACGGATGGTGTCGCTTCGGATCGTAAGTCGCGCCGATTTCCAGCGTGCCGTAATGCGCTTCCGGCTGTTCGCCGCGGCGGGCGAATTGGTAATCGAGCTCAACGAGCCGCTGCACGGCTTCCGGGCCGAAACCATTGCCGCAATAAGCGAAACTGACCGGGCGCGGCACCTTGGCTTTCGTTTGGCCAAGCTCCCGATCAACCAAAGCCAGTTCCCCCGCGAGTCGTGCCGCGTTCTTGGGTTGGGAAAAATCGTCGTGCGTCCAACTGTGATTGCCGATCTCGAACCCCAGCGCGTGAATTTCACCGATCTCCTCCCACGTCATGAAGTTCGTCCGGTCGTCCATCCACTTATGGGTGACGAAAAAAGTGGCGCCAAAACCCAGTTCCTTCAGCAGAGGCGCGACAAAAGTGCGATGTGATTTGACCGCGTCATCGAAGGTTAGGACGACCAACTTGTCCGGAACCGGTTGGATGGGGGCGGCCAGGACGGATAGCCAGCCCAGCAACAGAGGGGTAGCAAGCACCCGGCGGCTGATGGCGTTGACGGTGCATTTCCAGGATTTGGGAGAAATCGCGCTGACCGGTGGCAGCGAAGAACGCACGCTTGTGAGTGAGGGCTTCATGGGTGATGTAATGATGCTTTCTCGGTCGTGTTGCCATTGCGGCTCAGTTGCCCTCGGCGACCGGCGGGTGCGGCGGCGATTCCCGCTTCACCCGCGTGAAATTCAGATACTCTGTGCCGCTTACGATGGAGCAGGAAAGGGTAAGTTGATACTCGCCGTCTTCCTCCTGGGCTTGCGTGCGATAAACCAGATTCTGGACCCTAACCTCCGCAGGCGCTGGCCCGCCCCGAAGCAGTTCCTTGAGCACGCGACCATCCATCGTGTCGGGGGGGCGGATGCCGTTCAGAAAGCAGAGCGTCGGCGCGAAATCCACGTTGCCGCTTGGCACGTCGCTGACCACGCCTGATTTAATATCCGGTCCGGCGGCGACCAACGTGTTGTGAACATCGTACGGGCTGCTCGTGCCGTGCCCGGCCGGTTCCCCGTCTTTCTGGGTTGAAGTGCCCCGGTAACCGTATTGGTTCGTCGCGTCCGTCCAATTGGGAGCCACCAAAATGTCCGCAGCCCGTGGATGCGTCCAATGCGCGAGATCGAAGGACAGCGTGCCGGGCACGGCCCCTTTGGGCTGACCAGGCAGGCTTGGGCGGGTGAAGATGGCGCCCGCCCAGTCCGTGGCTTGCAGCCGTTTCACGAGGTGACGAATGACTATTGCGTCGTGATGTTTCACGTAGATTGCGCCCTCGACAATGAAGACCTGCCCGGATTCAACCTCCGGCTTGAGCAGGCCGGGGAGGTCCATTTTGCCGGTGTGGGTTGAGAATCCATGATCGGAGGTGACAAAAATATTCACCTGGTCCTGCAACCCTTTGGCCGCCAGCGTTGCCAGGACCCGGCCAATCTCGGCGTCCACCTGGCGAATGGCTTCCAGCGTCATCGGGGCGCCGACTCCGTTCTCGTGCTGCGTGTGGTCGGGATCGGACAACCACATCAGCGTCACGTTCGGCTGGAGGAGATCGAGGCCGATGCGCAGATAGGCGTCCACCGCCCGGCGATTGCGTCCGGTGTTCGGGCTGGCGTCCGGCGGCACCGGCCCCAGGAATTCGGTGACCCGTGGCTGAAGCGCGGTCGGGAGAACCAATCCGTTATTGATGATCCCGCCGCCGCAGATCTTATGGTTGAGCAGAAACGCGGACCCGCTGGATCCGGAACTGACCGCCAGCAGTTTTCTTCCCCCTTGCTCCAACACCTCGCCCAGCGATGGCACCGTGAGCAAATGACCGTCGGTGGCCGCTTCGATGCGCTGCAAATGGGCGGCGTTTCCCGTATTGAAACTGGTGTCCGGCGCGATTTTTGGGAAGAAGACGGAATTCCCCATCAGCCCATGGCGCGCGGGATAACTGCCGGTTGCAATCGAGGCGGCGTTGACCCGCGTGACGGTGGGGAAAACCGAGTGGTGATTGCGGCTGACGACCCCCCGCTCACCCAGGGCGTGCAGGTTCGGCATCAGTTCCGGCGTGACATAATCCGGGCGCAAGCCGTCCAGCACGATCACCAGCGAAGCATTGTCCAATCGCGGCGCGACCTTCGGTGGGGGCGCGTGCCGGCAACCCGACCCGGGCAGGAGAACCGCGCCAACGAGCAGGATAATCTGGGTGATTGATGGACCG
>JADLHS010000506.1 GCA_020848635.1 Limisphaerales bacterium | reverse complement strand
CGAAATGCCGGCGAGCGCACCCCTGAATTTTGGTGTTCGGTCGTAAACAATCTCAAAATCCATCCGCGCCGCGTTGGGAAACCAGCGCGGCTTTTTCATACTCAGCCCCTGACAACCTTTTGTCGCATATGCAACAAGAGGTTGCACGTTAGGATCGGACGAGTCGGAGCTACGGGCGTGGATGAAATTTTTGGTGGACCTCCCGCAACCGGCTGCCCGCAACGTGGGTATATACTTCCGTGGTGCTGATGCTGGCATGGCCGAGCATTTCCTGGATCACGCGCAAATCCGCGCCGTACTCCAGGAGATGCGTGGCAAAACTGTGCCGCAGCATGTGCGGGGTGATGTTGCGGGCCACGCCGGAGCGCCGCACCCGCCGTTTGATCCGCTGCCACATCGTGGAGGATGCGAACCGCGTTCCAGTCTGCGTCAGAAACACTTGAGCCGGGGAACGCGGTTTCACCAGTGCCGGCCGGCCGGCCGTGAGATAACGGTTCAAGGCCGCCACCGCCGTGCGACCCACCGGGACCACCCGTTCCTTGTTTCCTTTCCCGATCACGTTGATAAAGCCGGCTTCGAGATGAAGCTGTTCCAGACGCAGACCGCAGAGTTCGGCGCGGCGAAGACCGGAGGCGTAGGCAAGTTCGAGGATGGCCTGGTCACAAAGGTGCGCCGGGGTGTCGGCGGATTCCGGCTGAAGTAGGGCTTCGATTTCCGGATGGGTCAGGGATTTGGGCAACCGTTGCCAGCGCCGCGGCAACGAGAGATGTTCGGCGACATTCAGCGGCAGCAGCTTTTCGTTTTCGGCGAAACGATAGAAGGCGCGCAGCGCCGCAATCTGGAGGTAAACACTCTCGCTGCTGAGGCGGCGCGGGGATTCCTTCGGTTCGTGAATCAGCGGGCGCTGGCGTTCCCGCTGGAGAAATACCATCAGGTGCTTGAGTTCAACTTGCTTCCAGTCGGTGAGTTTCTCCGTCGTGGCCCAAGCCAAGAATTGATTCAGCAATCCGGCGTACGTTCGTTGTGTATGCTCGGCCTGACCGCGTTCGTGCCGAAGATATTGGAGGAAGTCTTCAACGAGCGTTTGCATGGCCCGGGATGGCTGGCGCGAATTTCCAATGGTAAGCCAGCACCGGCACATCGCGCGAACCGTTCCGACCCACAATCGCGTAGAAGTAACGGTGGTAGCCATTGATCTCAGCGTCCACCTGCACTTCAAACGTGCGACTGCGCACCGTGCAATACCGCGCAATCTGGCCAACCACCTGATTGTTCAAACCCGCATTGACGAGTTCACCGGGGCTACGAAAGGGCGTGTCGTCATCGCTGCCGTCCATCCCGTCCGGACCGGAGCGCAAGCGGATGATTTCCGCCGCGACATTTTCGTCCACAAACGGGAGCATTTGGAGGACCTTGGCCGAAGCCGTGTTGATATTGATCTGGCCGCTCGAAAGCGGGGTGAACAAATCCACCAGCCCGACATCGTAAGCGAGCACCCCGCCACCGGGTTGTCGAAAACCGACTTTGTTCTGAAACGCGGCGGGCAAATGATTGGTGGCCACCCCGCCCCAGTAAATGTCGGGCGTGACGCCCCGCACCAAGAGCAGTTCCGAAAGGTCATCCACGGGGCCGTTCTTCGCCTGGTAGGGCGGATCCAAATTGGCGTAGTAATCCGACTCCGTTCCGTTGATATGCTGATTGGAGTCCTGGTCAATCCAATCCAGGATGGAACCGGTAATCCCGGCGGATTCGCTGGGGTCCACGCCAATCAAGCGGAGCGCCTGCTCCAGCATGGGTTGATCGGCCAAATTGATGTTCACCTTGCGCTCGAGGTCGGTGATCCGCACGGAGAATTTGCCGCCCCCGAGTTGGATGTTATCCAGCGCGACCCCGGCCAGCGGGCTGTTGCTGGTCATCATGCTGCCGGGACCGCCAGCCCACTTTTGATTCAGCGCATCAAATGGCTCCTGCGCAATGGTGGCTTGCTGGGCCAAAACCCAGCGGGCCAGTTCCACGCCCGACCGGCCGAGCGAATTCAACTCCGCCTCGCTGTTCGCATTCATCGCGAGCTTGGTTTCGACTTTCATGGAATAGGCAAAGCCCGCGGCCAAAATGGAAAGCACCGTGATGCAGATCATCACGATGATGAGCGCGACGCCAGCGGGTGCCGAGGATTGCGGGGTTCTCATCACGGCGGGGGTGGGGGGGGTAGGGGTGGCCCGCCGCCACCCGGCGGTTGGTTGCCTCGTTGATAATTCGCCGGCACCATCATCGCGGGCAACGCCACGATGCGCGAAATCTCCTGGCGCGTCTCGGTCGAGCCGGACGATTGATTCGACTTCTTCACGACGAAGCCCAGGGTGACTTTCAGCATCTTCGGCAACTGATTGGTCTGAACCCACTCATCCACCCATCGGTTCTGCCGGGTGTCCCAGAACTCAAATTCCATTTTGTTCACGCCCCGGGCCAATACGAGCGGGTGTTCCCGTTCATCTTCGTCCTTTTCGGGATCCATGAGAATCGGCGATTGCCGCATCACCAACTGCCGCTCCGAATCTGGCCCATTTTCCAGCGAGAAGGTCACGCGGCGCACATCGAAATCCCCGAAGCGTCCGCCCCGGGGAAAGGATTCCGGCAGGCGGGCCACAAAACTCAACGTCACGCCGTCGCCGTTCTCCGCCCAAAACCCGTAGTGCTGCAAGTCCGCCGCGAACGACCGCGCGCAACCAAGGGATTCCTCGATTGTACGCATTGCGATGCGCTCGCGCTGAAGTTGCGCCGAAGCTTCGAGGCCGATCTTGGCCGATTTGATAATTAACGTCCATGTGGCGTAGATGGCGGTAATCACGAGGCTGAAAATGACCATGGCCATCATGATTTCGATGAGGCTGAACGCGGTTTGGTCGCGGCGGAGCGCCGGTCTCCGACCTGGCGCGTTTCGCCCCGCCATAGCACACAACACGCCGGGTCGGAGACCGGCGCTCCGAGATTGGGTAATGCGCGTCAGTCTCATGGTGGGAAAGAACTGCTCTGGGTGTTTGGGTCGTAGAAGAAGGTGCTGACGGACGATTCCACCCGGCCGTTGCGCTTGTTGATCACACGATAATCCACCTGCCACAATCCGTTCGTGGCGTAGAACATCGTGTCCTTCTCCCAGGAATAATCGCGATATTGATCCTGGAACTCGGCCAGGTCATTAAACTCGCCGCGCTCCACGCCCTCCGTGACCCGGTTCGTGATGGAGGACCAATACGCGTGAACCATGCCCGCGTCGGCGCCCTTCTTTTTTTGAAAGGCGCGCGCGTTGCTCATCAGTTGCGAAATCAAACCCAGAATCGCGAAGACCGAAATGAAAAAGATCGCCATCGCCACCATGACTTCGAATAACGAAAACGCCGCGCGCGCGCGCCGGTCAGCGGTTGACGGTGGACGCCTCATTTCACAGGCCCCTGGGTCGCCAGCCCCGTGGTGGGTTCGAGTGTGATCTTGCGGAAATCGCCTTTATCGGAATGAAAGATCACGGTCATCTCATCGCTGGTGCCGTTGGGATAAAACCGCACCCGCGTCCACTCAGACTGGCTATACTCGAGCAGGTTGACATCCAGCATTTCCAAGACAATGTCATCCGGAATGATGCCCGCCAAGCCCGTCCCCGGCGACGGCGGTGGGACAGGTTTCGCGGTAACCCCTTCCCCTTCTGAATTCGTGGGAGCCGCCGCCAGCCCGCCAACCTCGAACCGCCGCTCCACCGGATGAAAAATCACGTCCACCGCCACTCCACGCAAAATCGCCTGGGCGCGGGCGTTACTGCAAACTTCGATCAGATCACTCACCGCCCGGCGCATCCCCTCCTTCTTGCCAAGCTGGTAAATGTTCGGAATGGCCATCGTGGCGATCAGACCCATCAAGGCGACCACGATCATGATTTCGATCAGCGTGAAAGCGCTGCGCGGCGAATGTGTCTGGGCGCTCCGCATGGCTGCCTTACCGGCTCATCGAGCCGCCGACGTTGGAAATCATCGAGAACATCGCGGACAAGACGCTCAACAGCAGGAACCCCACACCGCCGGCCATCGCAACGATCATCACCGGTTCGATCATGTTGGTCATGACGCGTAACGCGATGTTCAATTCGTTTTCGTAGGTGTCCGCCACATTTTTCAACGCGCCCGGCACGTTGCCCGTTTCCTCGCCAATCCGCACCAGGTCCACCATGAGTTGCGGGAAAACTTTGCTCTGGGCCAGCGGCTGCGCCAGCGTTTTGCCATCGGTCACCGCCTCGCGAGTCTTGGCGGTGGCTTCCTTGATGACGCGGTTGGGCAGGACCTGCTCGGTGATCTTGAGCGCCGTCAGGACGGGCACGCCGTTCTCAAGCAAGGTTGAAAGCGTTCGAGCAAACTGGCCAAACAGGTTCAGCCGCACCACGTTGCCGAAGATCGGCATTTTCATCTTCCACTCGTCCAGCTTGCGCTTGCCCTCCTCCGTGCTTTGGAATTTGCGGAAACCAATGTAGGTCAGGCCAAGCCCCAACAACATGGCCCACCAGTAACCGGTGAAAACATCGCTGATCTTGATGAGAATCTGCGTCATCATCGGGAGTTGCACCTGCATGTTGCCGAAGAGCGTCATGAATTTTGGCAGCATGTAGGTCATGAAAAAGATGGCGATCGCAATGCCGACCACCCCGACGAATGCGGGATAAACGAGCGCGGCGGAAAATTTCGCCTGCACCGCCGCGAACTT
>JADLHS010000505.1 GCA_020848635.1 Limisphaerales bacterium | reverse complement strand
GTATCGTCGCCGGTGCCGAGGGTAACGAGCGAGACCGCCTGAGTTTCGCCCCGGGCGAAAATGGCCGAACCATGAGCCCGCGGGAGAAAGCCAACTTCGCTGGAAATCGGGCGGACCACATCAAAGCCACGGCCGTCAAGCCGTTTGCCGCTGTTGAGAATCAAGCCGCGAACGGCCTCCTTTTGGATGTAATAGAACGCATCCTTGATGACGAAGGTGGTGACCCGCTCGGCGCCGAATTTCTCGACGAGTTTAACCCCCACTTCGTCCTGAATCGCCTTGCAGGCGGTTTCCCGGGCGAGTTTCCCGGGCGTGAGCAAGGCCGGGACAAAGCGGTCGCCGGCCAGCTTTTTGGCTTCATTGAGAATCTCGTCGGGCACGATGTTCAGCGTGATTTCACGCTTTTTCTTGCCCGCGCGCGCCACCAGGTCCTTCTGGGCGGCGATAATGGGTTGACAGCAATCGTGACCAAACTTGAGGGCCGCGTTGAAGTCGGCCTCCGTAATTTCGTTGGCGGCGCCCTCATACATCACGATGTCGTTGGCGTTGCCCACGTATACGAGATCGAGGTCGCTCTCGATTTGCTCGGCGTGGGTCGGGTTGGCGATGAACTTGCCGTTAACCCGACCGACACGCACGGCGCCGAGCGGACCGTCCCAGGGAATGTCGCTCACCATCAGAGCGGCGCTGGCGCCGATGATGCTAAGAATGTCGGGATCGTTTTCACCGTCGGCGCTGAGGACGACGGTCTGCACCTGGACTTCGTTATACCAACCCTTGGGAAAGAGAGGCCGAATCGGCCGATCCGTCAGGCGGCAGGTCAGGATTTCCTTTTCCGTGGGACGGCCTTCGCGCTTAAAGTAGCCGCCCGGGAACTTGCCGGCGGCCGCGGCTTTCTCACGGTAGTCCACCGTGAGCGGGAAGAAGTCCTGGCCTTCCTTGGCCTTGGTGGCGGCCACGGCGGCCACGATGATGATGGTTTCGCCGAGTTGCACGGTCACGGCGCCGTCGGCCTGCTTCGCGAGCTTGCCGGTTTCGATGGTAATCTGCTTGTTGCCCAACGGGGCGATAACTTTTTCTGGCATAATGTTTCCTGCGTTACCACCGAGAAACTTCAGTGAACTCCGAGCCAGTCGGAGCTGAGTGAAATCACCCGGAGGTAACGGACTTTTCTACGCGACCTTGTTGGTTTGGTTGAGAGACGAACCGGTCGCGCTTCCGGTCCGGCTGGTTAAAATGAAAGGCGCGCGCCCCGGGCCGCGCGCGCGAAAATCAGCGACGCAACTTGAGTTTCTTCGTCACCAACTGGTAACGGGCGAGATCCGTATCGTGCAGATAATCGAGCAACCGGCGGCGCTGGCCGACCATCATGAGCAATCCCCGCCGGGAGTGGTGATCCTTCTTGTTATCCTGCAAATGGCCCGTGAGATGGTTGATGCGCTCAGTGAGCAAAGCAATCTGGACGTCCGCGGAACCGGTGTCCTTCTCATGCAGCTTGAATGATTCGATCGTCTTAGTTTTGGCTTCCATACTTGTCGTGCTTTTTCAAAAAATGACGTGACAGACTATGGATACACCACCGTGCTGTAAAGGCATTTAATTCCGGAATCAGCCTGGCGCATGACAATTCCTTCGCTTTGCGCCCGTCGTTTCAAAAAACGCAGACCGCCGCGGAGCCGGAAGCCGCCCTGCCCTACCCGGCCCGTTCGGTCGAACAGGCGATGGGGGGTGTCGGCTTCCCGGTTTGCGCCAGGCCAGGGAAATAGGTGCGCGCCGTTTGACCCGGGGATTCGCCTTGCTCCAAGCGCCGCCCATCGTGCAGTTTCTCCGGGGCAGTTTAACCAGGCAACGCATTTCACCCACCACCCGGCTTCATGAAAGAACCAAGCATCGGCAAAGAAAACCTGGGCGCGGTCATTGGCGCGGTGACCGGAGCCTTGGGCGGTCTGTTCGCGGTGGCCATTCCGCTGGCCATCCTGACGCGCAACCTGCAGGCGCTCTCGGCCGCGCGCACGTTTGGACTCGTCAGCTTTCTGGTCTGCACCCCGATTGCCTGGTTCGCCGGCGGCTACCTCAGCCATGCCATGACCAAACGGCTCGGCGAAAAAAAAGCGGCCATGATTGGCGGATTGATCGGAGGACTGTTCCCAGTGACCGGTTTTGCCCTCTGGGGTTTCTACATGATCATGCGCTGAACGAGTCGCCGGCGCCTGCCCTGCCCTGCCCTCCCCGGTCGCTTTCACTCTCCGCGGGCCGGACACAGGGTCTGACGCGGCTGAAGCGGCCAAGCCGCGGGACAAACCGGCGCGCGGGAAAAAGCTCTGACCAGCTGGCTCAGGCGACGGGCAATTTGGCCAACTCGTTTTGCGCCAGTTCCACCAGCGGCCTGATCGTCGCTGCGTCGAATTGAAATTTACAGCCGGCGGCGACGAACAATTCCGGCAAGGGGCGCGAACCGCCGAGGGCGAGCGCGGTTTTGTAGTCCGCCAGCGCCTTCACCTTGTCGCGCTTGGCGTTCGCCCACACTTGCAATGCCCCCAGTTGCGCGATCCCGTATTCGATGTAGTAGAACGGATGGATGAAGATGTGAAGCTGCCGATGCCAGAGGTGGGCGCGTGCCGCCGGGTGCCCGCTCCAGTCCACGTCGCCGGCAAAACGATCCATCAACAAATTCCACGCCGCCGCTCTTTCGGAGCGGGTGTGAGCGGGATGCGTGTAGATCCAGTGCTGAAACGCATCCACGGTTGCAATCCAGCCGAGAATCTTGATGATGTCCTCCAGGTGCGTGCGGCGGGCACGGTTCGCCTCGGCCCGCGGATAAAATTTTTCCAGAAATTCAGCGCCGATCAGTTCCATGCTCATCGAGGCGACTTCGCAAAACTCGATGGGGGGATTGTTCCGATACGGCAGCAAATCCTCGGCCCGGGCGGCGAGCGCATGAAAGGCGTGACCCGCCTCGTGCAAAAGGGTTTCCACATCACGCTGCTGGCCCACCGCGTTCATGAAGATGAACGGCAGCCGGGATTCCGCGAGCGTGGATTGGTAGCCGCCGGGCGCTTTGCCCTTGCGATTGTCGAGGTCGAGCAGATGCAAACTCTGCATCTGACGGAAGCCGCCCGCGAGTTCGCCGTCCAGTTGGTCGAAGATCTGTTGGGTGCGCGAAACCAGGTCGCCGACCTGTTCAAAGGGCTGGAGTGGCGGGCGATTCAGCGGATCAACGGACGCGTCCCACGGGCGCAGCCGGTCGAGGCCGAGTTGCTGACGGCGCTGGGCCTGCAATTCGCGGACGACGGGCATTACCTCGGTGGCGACGGCGTCATGGAACTTCACACAGTCCGCCGGGGTATAATCAAATCGCCCCATGCGTCGGAAGGCGTAGTCGCGATAGTTGCCAAAACCCGCATTCTTGGCGATCCGCTCACGCAGTTTCAGCAGCGCCTCAAATTGATCGTCGAATTTCTCGCACTCCTTCAGACGCCGCTGTGCCACGAGTTCCCATGCCTCCTGCCGCAACGCGCGATCCGGCTCTTCGAGCAGCTTGCCCATCTGGACCAGGGTTTTTTCCTCGCCCCGAAATTGCACCGAGAGCGAGCCGCTGAGTTTCTGGTATTGCTGCGTGGTTTTGGCCTCCTCGGTTTCCAGCGCCACATTCTCCTCGCGGTACAACTCAATGTGATTCTGCGTGTCGCGCAGGAAGACTTCGTAACGCGGTAATGGCAGTTTCGCTCGCAGCGGATGAGCCATGAGTCGCTTCTCCAGTTGAAACTGCCGCGGCTTGGTGTGCGGCTCGATGTGCTCGACGAATTGGAGATAAGCTTGCTCGGCGGCGGCGTTGTCCGTGTGGCACGTCATCGCGATGTAGCGGCGGCTGCCTTCCTCCTCCAAAGCCGCCGAGAGTTCGCTCCAATCCACAAGCCAGGATTCCAACTCCGCGACGGTGGCGCACGTGGCGCTGCGGGTCTCGAGCTGATCAAACAGAGGCGCCAACTGCGCCCAATCACCCAGATCAAGTTTCCCGGGCACGAAGCGCCGCGGCTTGTAGGTCGGCAAATTCGCGAAGGGCAACAAGTTCATTTTACGCAGGGCGGTGGGCTTAGAATTTCAGGTTCCGCAAAGCCAGCGCCACGATGGTGACGACGAGCATCATTCCGGCGGGCATGAACTTCTTTGTTTTGGCCAAGCGCACGGCAAACACCACGAGCAGGGCGGCCATCAAACCGTTGGCCAACCCGCGGCGAAAACTGAGGTCGAAGAAGTTCGGGATGGCACACAATACCAGCGCCGCCGCAAAGCCGCAGGACATGTAGAGCGACACCTTGCTCTTCGCTTTGAGAAAGCCAATGAGTCCGCCCACCACGAGCAGCACGATGTAAATCCAGAGCACAGTATTTTGCACGGGGCGCAGCCTGCCTCATCCGCCCGTTACGTCCAAGCTCAGAATTTCCCCCGGCTCACAATCGGCCACGACTTCAAACGGGCGGCAGCAGATTTCGCAGTCGGTGGTGAACCGCTGGAAGCCGCCCGACGTATCCACCACCAACTCGAACGACTGCCCGCAATACGGGCACGCAATAGTTTCCGAGACCTCCATAAAACAATCCGGTTAGCGCCGCCGCCCGCCGCCGAACAGGCTGCCCATCAAACCACGGATGACCTGACGGCCGATGCTGCTCCCGATGGCGCTGCTGACCGAGCGAACCACACTCTTCGTCGCGATGGTGGCCATCGAATCGGGCTGACGCCCTGGACTCCTGGCGGATTTCATGGGCGTGGGTGCGGATGATCCTCCACCAAAAATCGAACCCCAGAATCCGCCGCTGCTCGAAGTCTGTGGCGCGCCGGTTGGCGGCTGCGTCTGCTGAACCGCCTGCGTAAGTTTCTCGTAGGCCGATTCCCGATCCACGACTTTTTCATAAACTCCGGCCACAATGGAGTTCGCCATGATCTGCTGGCGCTGTTGCGGTGTGATTGGCCCAAGCTGGCTGCGCGGCGGAATGATGAACGCTCGCTCGACGACTTTGGGTTGCCCATTCTCATCAAGACAGGAGACCAGCGCTTCGCCGACACCCAGTTCCATGAGCACTTCCGCGGTCTTGATTTTCGGGTTGGCGCGAAACGTATCCGCCGCCGCCTGAACAGCCTTCTGATCGCGCGGTGTGAAGGCGCGCAAAGCGTGTTGAACGCGATTGCCCAATTGCCCGAGTACATTGTCCGGCACATCGCGCGGGTTTTGCGTGACGAAGAATACACCTACGCCTTTCGAGCGAACCAAGCGCACGATCTGTTCGATCTTTTCCAACAAAGCTGGCTCGATTTCGTTGAACAACAGATGCGCCTCGTCGAAAAAGAACACGAGCTTCGGCTTGGTTGGATCGCCCACTTCCGGCAATCGCTCGAACAGCTCCGACAGCAGCCACAGCAGCAGCGTGGCATAGACGCGCGGCGATTGCATGAGCCGGTCGGCGGCGAGGATGTTCACGATGCCACGGCCATTGGCGTCGGTCTGGATGAAATCGTCGAGGTTGAGCGCGGGTTCCGCGAAGTATTTGTCCGCACCCTGCGATTCGAGCGCGAGAAGATTGCGCTGGATTGCGCCAATGCTGGCGGGCGAGATGTTGCCATACTTCGTGGTGAACTGCGCCGCATTGTCGCCCACGTATTGGAGCATCGCCCGCAGATCCTTGAGATCGAGCAGCAGCAAACCATTCTCATCGGCAACGTGGAAGACGATGTTCAATACGCCTGCCTGGGTGTCGTTTAATTGAAGCAGGCGCGCGAACAACAGCGGGCCCATCTCCGAAATGGTCGCGCGGATGGGATGGCCCTTTTCACCGAACACATCCCAGAACGTAACCGGGCAACCGCGTGGCGTGTAGCCGTCCAGTTTGAGTTGTTTGACGCGCTCTTGAACTTTCGTTGACTGCCCGCCCGGTTGCGAAATGCCGGCGAGGTCACCCTTCACGTCGGCCAAAAACACCGGTACGCCCATGGCACTGAAACTTTCGGCCAGCACCTGCAACGTCACGGTTTTGCCCGTGCCGGTCGCCCCAGCGATGAGGCCATGGCGATTGGACATCTCCGGCAGCAGGCAGATGTCGGTTTTACTTTTGGCAAATAGGATGGGTTGAGCGCTCATGCTGCGGAAATCTGTCCACGCGTTCGCCCCAAGTCAATCGTGCGCTGGCGGGATGGTCGAAGGTGGGGAGGAAAGCTGCCGGGGCGGCGGGGTAGGCGCCGGCAGTTCGTTGGCGGGCGGAAGCAAGGGCGACTGCCGTTGCTCGCGCTTCCTCAATGCGATCACCGCCACCACGCAAGCCGTCCAGGTTGGCAACATGTCCACCACGGGGATGAATTCCACGGCAAACGTTGGCAGCAGCAGCACGTGAAATCCCAGCAACCAGATCGCCAACCCCATCGCAATGACATCTACGATCTGTTGGATAAACATCCATTCGAGCGGTAACAGCACGATCTGCAGGAGGTCGGCTACCAACGCAACAGCAATGACGAGCGCAATCCGTCCGCGCGTTAGTTTCGGCGCGGTTAAGCGCCCGGTTAGTTTGTCGAAGAAGCTCGTCATCGCCGAGACGAAGTTAGTGCGAACATTACTGAATGGCGAAAGATTTTTCGCACGCTAATGCCATCGTGTTTGGGATACTTCCGCTGCAACTCTGACTTCACCTTCGGATGCTGCTCACGTCAGAAATTGGCCAGACTTAAGTGATCTGAATCGGCTCCGCGCCTAATGTGAGAATATGAATGGCTACAATCTCAGAGTCAGCGACAAATCAGTTATCTGTCGGCTTCTGTGGCAAACGCTTGTTGTAATCCGCCAACACTTTGGTGACACAATCGAAGTCACCCTCGCCAGCAACCCGAAGCATCGCGTAGTAAAGGTCTTCCGGAGCAATCGAGCCGCTATCAATTAGCGGCTGCAGATTGCTGGTTTTTGTGAGAACATTGGTGCCGGTGATGCCCCTGGCATAGTCAAAGCCTGTGCGCCCAAATTTGTTTGTCGCAGCTGGATTGGCGCCGGCTGCACAGAGCACTTTGACTGTTTCGCAGTGACCGTGTGCTGCCGCTTTTATCAAAGCTGTCCATCCTTCCCTGTCTCGTCGGTCAAGTTTTGCCCCTCCTTGAATCAGCAACTTTACGACTTTGTCGTGCCCCGCAACTGCGCCATCAACGAGCGCATTGGCGCCACTGGAGTTGGTATGATTCACATCGGCTCCTTTTTCAATGAACAAGTTCACCAACTGTTCATTTCCCAATTCGGCCGCCTTCATAAGGGCGTTCCGTCCATTTGGGTATTCGGCGTTGATGTTCGCACCTTGGGAAATGAAAAACTTCGCCGCGGCGACTTGATCCTGATCCACCGCAACCAGAAGGGGCGTCCAACCATTACCGTTTGGCATTTCAACATTGGCTCCATGTTTGATAAGAAGTTGGATCGTTTCTAAATGTCCCTTGGCGCAGGCAAGAATGAATGATGAGTTACCGCTACCATCTTGTTGGTTCAAATCCGCGCCGTGTTCAATGAGAACCTTTGCAACTTCCACATGATTACGGGCACAGGCTAGATGCAAAGCCGTGCAGTCGGCGACTCCGGGTGATTTTTCCGGGTCTTCGAGAATTGTGCGGGCTTTGACATTTGCCCCACGGCTCAGTAGCCACTTCACCACATCGAGACTGCCGAGTGAAGAGGCGACCATCAATGAAGTTGAGGCGTTGACATTCAGCGCGGTTTCGGGCGTAAGAGAATTAGTAGAGTAAACCCGCTCAACCGACGCCACATTGTTGGCCTTAATCGCTGAGACGAGTTCATCGTGCCATTTGGGTTTAGTAAACTCGGCGGACTCGCCAACGAGGCATGCGCCTGAGATCAAAATCAGTCCAAGAGTTTGGATCGCTGTTCGTTTACGTAACCGGGACAGATGGCAGGGCACGGCGCGTTAATACTCAGGTGCAGAACTTGTGTCAAGGAACTGCAGCCATCTTTTCGAGGAACCACCCTGCTCACCTACCGCCACTCGTGCTTGGGGTACCTGCGCTGCAACTCGGATTTGACCTTTGGATATTGTTCGCGCCAAAAATTTGCCAGGTCTTGGGTGATCTGGATCGGCTTCATGCCCGGTGTCAGGATGTGAACCACCACCGGCACACGGCCCAGCGCGATCTTCGGCGTTTGCGTTACGCCATATAGTTCCTGGATGCGCAACGAGATATGCGGTGGATTGCCGGGTTCGTAGGAAACTTTCGGCGTGCGCCCATTCGTCAGTGCAAGGCGCTCCGGCGCGTGTTTGTCCAGCAACTCACGTTGGGCGGGCGAAAGCCATGACACCACCACCGGCTTCACCTCGCGTTCCTTGATGTCCTTGTAACTCACTGCCCCGTGACAAAGCTGCTCGATGAGGTGCTGCTTGTCTTCATCCGTGATCGGTGGCAATTGCAAATCCGCGCAATGCTGGCCAAGCAACCGCAGCCGTAACAGCCATTGCTCGACGCCGTGATCCCAGTTCGGCAACAACAGCCGGCCCGCGTTGATTTCCCCAGCCAGCAACCGGGCGGCGGCATCCGCCGGGGGCGGCTCGATGCGCTTGGATTCCAGCGCCAGATCACGAAACTGCAAAAGCTCCGCCGCCTGCACGCGCTTGGCCTGCGCGTCCCATTCGACGTGGACTTCACGTTTGATGTCATCCGGGAAAAGCTCCTGCAGCCAGTCAACCTCGATGGCGGTGGCCAGCGAGAGAAGCGTGTTCAATTCGCCGCCGCGCTGTTCGATCTCTCGCACTTCCGCCGCAACCAACAACGGGCTTTTGTCCACCACACTTTCCCGCGCCAGCACCCCGCGCCGATTGTGAACCAGTTCGCAACGCAGCGTGCCCTGATCCAACCGCCGGGCTACCCGGTCGCTGAAGCCAATGAGAATGCACTTCTGCAGCGCCTCGTCCTGCGGCACGTGCGGCTGGATATCGAGCCCTTCCGCCTTGGCAATGCGGAGGAATTGCTCCAGCAGCGGCCCGACCTGCCGGGCCGTGACCGCGTGAATCCCAAGCCGCCGGCAGGCATCGAGGCGGAACTGTTGGTTCGCCGCGTAATTCCAGGCCCGCATTAGAATCCAGAAGTCGGACACCGCTTTCCCACCCAACAGGTCCTCCCGGTCCGAGGCAACCTCCTTGCCGCCACCCCGCAGCAGCAGGTCCCGGCCTTGCGTGAGCGCGGCTACGAGGCACGCCTGGTAAACGCAGCCGTATTCCTGCGCCGCCAGCAACATACGCGCGTAACGGGGATGCGTCGGAAACGCCAACATCTTGCGACCGATCTCTGTAATTGTAGCCGACGAGGTAACGAGGCGGTCCCTATCAACCGCAGGAGAATCCGCCTCCTCACGTCGGCGGCTGCACAGCGCGCCCAAATCCAGCAGCAACTCCTCCGCGTGCTTGAGCGAGATTTCATCTGGCTTCTCCAGCCAACGAAACCGGCGCAAGTCCTCCACACCCGCGGCCTTGAGCGTGAGGACAACTTCCGCGAGATCGAGGCGTCGGATTTCCGGAAGTTCCTGCGGCGCGCGTTCATCGTGTTCGGGGCGCGACCACAGCCGGAGGCAGCGACCCGGCGCGGTGCGCCCGGCCCGGCCGGCGCGTTGATCACTGCTGGCCTGGGAAATCTTTTCGATCAGCAGCGTGTTGATACCGCGATTGGCGTCGTAACGTGGAATGCGCGCCAGCCCGGAATCAATGACCAACCGCACGCCATCAATCGTCACGGAGGTTTCAGCGACATTGGTGGAGACGATCACTTTGAGTTGATCGTATCGCGCCACGGCGGCGTCCTGGTCGCGCGGCGAAAGCTCGCCGTGCAACGGCAGCACAAGATAGCCGCGCGATTCCTTGGCATTGCGAATGGCCGCGATGGTTTGCGAAATCTCGAAGCCACCCGGCATGAACACGAGCACGTCACCGCGCTCGCCGGATTGAACGAAGCGGGAGAAGGCATCCGCCGCCAGTTCCCACGCCGGCGGGGGATTCGCGCCGAGGCGGTGCGGAAGATATTCCACTTCCACCGGAAACGTGCGGCCTTCCGAACGGAGGACGGAACAACCGAACGCGGAGTGCGGAGTGCGGAATGCGGAATGGGAAAGATATTGCTCCAGCTCGCCGGCATTCAACGTCGCGGACATTACCACGATCAGCAGATCGGGACGATGTTGCTCTTGAATGTCCAACGCGCGGGCGAGCGTAATGTCGCCGTAGAGGTGGCGCTCATGAAACTCATCAAAGATAACGGCGGACACGCCGGGCAACGTCTCGTCCTGGATGAGTTGCCGGAGCAAAATACCTTCGGTCTCGAACTTGATGCGCGTGGCCCGGCTCGTGAAGTTTTCGAAACGGACTTGATAGCCCACTTCGCGGCCCAGCTCAACCCCGAGCTCCTTGGCGACCCGCGACGCCAGCAAACGCGCGGCCAGCCGGCGCGGTTGCAGAATAACGCATTGACCACTGCCGAGCAGTCCGTGCTTGAGCAGCATCTGCGGGACTTGCGTGGATTTGCCCGAGCCGGTGGGCGCTTGCAGCACCAGTCGTCTCGTCGCCGCCAGCGAGGCAACGATGTCGTTTTCGATTTCGTAAATGGGCAGCCGTTCGGCCATGGCCGGGATGGGATACGGAATGCGACGGCAAATGGCGAAACTAAAACAGCCGCCGCTCCGCGGAGAATTCTACTACTGGTTCGCATCAGTATTTCTCTGGCGTGCGGCGATGGCGGACGGTAGGGTGAGGGTGTGGTCTGCATACCAACACCGGCCAGGTCAGGCGCGTTCAGTCTGCTGGACGTTTGGGGCGTCCACCACGCCCGGCGGGCGGGGCGCGCTGATGACGCCGGAATGAACCTTTCACGGCGAGGAAGACGAGCATGACGCCTCCGACGGAAACGAGTAACCGCGCCTCGCTGCGGATCGTCGGGATTTACACGGTTTTTTCCCTCGCCTACATCTGGTGCTCCGACTGGATCGTGCTGCAATTGGTTCGCGAGCCGCGCCTCCTGACGGAGGTCCAAAACTACAAAGGCTGGGCCTTCGTGCTGTTCAGCGCGGGATTGCTCTTTGTCTTGATCCGCCGGGCGCAAAGCAAACAGGAACAGGTGGAACAGACGATCCGACAGGAGCGGGATTTCTCCAATGCCGTACTCGACAGTCTGCCGGGGGTCTTCTATTGCTTCGACGCGCAACTGCGGTTCCGGCGCTGGAACAAGAATTTTGAGCGGGTGACGGGCTATGCCAAAGGCGAAATCGCGACGAAGAGTCCGCTGGATTTCTTTGCCGGGCCGGATCGGGAGTTGTTACGCGCACGCATTCAACAAGTTTTTGTCGCGGGGCGGGCGGAGGCGGAAGCCGAGATGATTGCCAAGGATGGCGCCCGCACCCCGTACTATTTCACTGGTGTGGTGACCCAAATTGACGGGCGACCCTGCCTGGTCGGGGTCGGAATTGACATCGCGGAACGCAAGCGGGCGGAGGATAAAATTCAACGCCTAAACCGCCTCTATGCCTTTTCCAGCAGCGTCAATGAAGTCATTGTCCGCGTTCGCGACATGCAGGAGCTTTACGACATGGCCTGTAGGATCGCGGTTGAGCAGTGCGGCTTTCTGATGGCCTGGATGGGCTTGGTGGAATCCGGCGACGACGCCCTCAAGCCGGTCGCTCGGGCAGGCCAAGGCGCGGATTATCTCACGACCATCCGGGTGTCCGTCCAACCGCAACCCGCCGGGATCGGTCCCTCCGGGCGTGCCTATCGCGAGGGCCGGGTGGTTTTTTCCAATAACATCGAGGCCGATTCAGATCTCCAGCCGTGGCGGGACGAAGTCCTCAAACGTGGCTACCGTTCGAGCGCCGCCTTCCCGATCGGGGTGGCCGGGGCGACGATCGGGGTCTTCTCGGTCTATGCCGGTCAGGTGGGATTCTTTGAGGTGGAGGAACTGCGGCTGCTGAAAACCCTGGCGGAGAATATTTCGTTCGCGGCCGAGTCCCACCAAAACGAGCAGTCGCGCGCGCAGGCGGAAAGTGGGTTGCGTGAGTCGCACCAGCAAATGCGCGCGCTCACGGCGCGGTTGGAATCGCTGCGGGAGGAGGAGCGGATCCGCATCTCCCGCGAAATCCACGACGAACTGGGCCAAAATCTCACCGGGCTCAAAATGGACCTGCACTGGTTGGAAAACCGATTGGCACTGGTCGGCGACGAAAAGCTGCGGACGGCGATGGCGGGAAAACTCAGCACCGCCAGCCGGACCGCCGACGAAACCATGGCCTCCGTGCAGCGCATTGCGGCGGAATTGCGCCCGGACATGCTCGACAGTCTGGGATTGATCGCCACCCTGCGTTACGAAGCCAAACAGTTTGAAACCCGCACTGGCGTCGCCGTGGCCCTCAATTTTCCAGCGGTCACGGACCAACTGGACAACGCGGTTTCGACTACTGCGTATCGGATTTTTAAGGAAATGCTCACCAACGTGGCCCGCCATGCCCAGGCGACCAAGGTGCAAGCTTCATTGGAGATTGCCGCCGGGAAGTTGTCACTCCAGGTCGAGGACAACGGCGTTGGGGTATCGCCCGAAGACCTGCTGAGCCCAAAGTCGCTTGGACTCTTGGGCATGAATGAACGCGCCGCGATGCTCAACGGGACCGTGCGGGTGGTGGGCGTTCCCGGGCAGGGGACAATTGTGCGCCTCGAGATTTCGGTTGAAAAGCCAGCGGCGGGAGGGAAAGAATCAAAGCCCTGACCCTTGGCGGGCAAAGCCATGGAAACAGAATGGGATCAAGAAAGGGTTACGATGCATGGCAATTGAAAGCTCCGCTTGCAGCTCGAAGCTCCAACCGCTCCGGGTTGGTTCGCATTGCCGGTGGCACTCCGCCGTATCGGCCCACGGGAAATCACAGGGCCCGCTGCGGCACGTGATGCCGCGGATACAACCGGTTACCCCATCGGCAATCCGAAACCAGACCAACGAGCTATGTTAAGCCCCCGTGCCACCGTGAGAGTGATGATTGTCGAGGACTCGGCCCCCGTGCGGGAGCGCCTGGTGGGATTGCTCCAGGAGGAGGCGGGCGTCGAAATCGTCGGCGAAGCGGAGGATGAAGCGCGGGCCTTGGCGCTTTACGACGAACACAAGCCGGATGCGGCGGTGGTGGACATCCGGATCCGGAACGGGTCGGGCATCGCCGTCCTCGACCACATTAAACGCCACAACCGGCACTGCACCGTCATCATGTTGACCAACTGCGCGCACATCGAGTTCCGCCAGCGCTGTCTGGATGCGGGCGCCAATCATTTTCTGGAAAAATCCCGGGAGTTCAGCCGCGTCGCCAACGTGCTCCGCCAATTGCTGCGCCAGCGCTCTGGAGCGGTGGAATGAAATACGGTTTCAAAAACTACCGGCGGCCAACGGTCAATCTTCCGTAATCCCACGAATGATCGCGCTCACCGCCTTGGGCTCCACCACCAGCGCCCGGAACGGCCATTCGGCCTTGGGTTCCAGCAGGGCTTGGTAATCCTTTGCCTCGCCAATTTTGCGGCCGTTCCGGTCGAGGAGTTCAAGTTGAACCCGGACGCCAAAACGCTGACGATTAGTGAGGTTGCGGACTTTACCGACGGCGTGAACGATGGCGCTGCTCTGGCTTTGCTCGAGGGTGACGGGCGAAACGCTGAATCCGACCGGCGCAAATGGGTTGGCGGGCGGCGGCACAATTTGGGCGTTGGCTTTGGCGGCCGACTCCCGGTGGCGGGCGGACAATCGTTCGGCTCGCTTGAGGGCCAAGACCGTGCCGATCAGTCCGCCGATAAGAATCACGAGGGCAACAATGGTGAAAAGGATGGCCTTGGTCCGGGCGGGCGTGTTTGAATCCGGCGGGAGGGCCAGCAGCAGTTCCGTGGGCTGACCGCAATGGGGACAATCCGCCGTCATCCCCGCGGTCTCGGCGCGAAATTCAATGGCCCGGCCACAATGCTGGCACGCCCCGGATAAATTCTTGATCTTGATCATCGCTGGCCCGCGGCGCGGCATTCTTTTGAAACCTGGAACCCGGCATCGCCGTCATTAACCGTGATGTTAGACTTATGAATCCCCACGACAAGCACAAGCAGGAGCACTCCGCGCAACTGGCGGATTACTTTCTCACCCGCCGGCAGTTCTTGAATCGCGCCGCCATGGGCTTTGGGGCGCTGGGTCTGGCCGCCCTCTTCGGCGAGGGCATGCTTCTGAATGACGCCTCCGCGGCCGACTCCCCGGCGGAGTCCCTGTTGCCACGCGCTCCCCATTTTCCGGCCAAGGCGAAGCATGTTGTCCATATCTTCGCCCAGGGTGCGCCCTCGCACGTGGATACTTGGGATCCGAAACCGGCGCTCACCAAATACGACGGCAAATCCATTCCCGGCGCGGACGGGGTGGCGATGGCGTCGCCGTTCAAATTCACAAAGCGCGGGCAATCCGGGATCGAGGTCAGCGAAGTGTTTCCGAAGCTCGGCGAAATGGTGGACGACTTGTGCATCGTGCGCTCGTGTTACACGGATATCCCGGCGCATGAAGTGGCCGCCGTGTTCATGAATACGGGCTCCGCGCGTCTGGCGCGGCCCAGCCTCGGGTCGTGGGTGCTATACGGTCTGGGCACGAACAACCAAAACATGCCGGGTTACATCTCCTTGCGTCCCGGTGGCCCCCCGCCCGGTGGCAGTGCCAACTGGCAGGCTGCGTTTCTTCCAGGGGTATATCAGGGCGTAAGTATTAACACCAAGGTCACCGCCGTGGACCAATTGATCGAAAACATCCGCAACCCGTATATCCCGCTCAAGGAACAGCGCCGGCAGCTCGATCTCGTGCATCAACTCAACGAGCTTCACGCGCAGAATCTCCAGAAGGACGCCAACCTCGAAGCGCGCCTGCAATCCTATGAAATGGCCTTCAAGATGCAGACCGAGGCCACGGATGCGTTCGATATTTCCAAGGAGCCGGCGGCGATCCGGGACGCCTACGGGCGCACCGGCCAAGGCCATCAACTGCTCATCGCGCGCCGGTTAATCGAGCGCGGCGTGCGCTTCGTGCAAGTCTGGGCCGGCGGCTGGGATCATCATCAGGACATCGAGGACCGTTTGCCCGAGCGCGCGAAGGAGATTGACCAACCGCTGGCCACATTCATCGCCGATTTGAAGCAACGCAAACTATTTGATGAAACGCTCGTCATCTGGGGCGGCGAGTTTGGGCGCAAACCGGTCAAGGACCGCAACGGCAATGACAATCCGGGCCGTGATCACAACGCCAAGGCGTTCACGACCGTCTTCGCCGGCGGTGGCGTGAAAGGCGGCACGGTCCATGGCGCGACGGATGAGTTTGGCGCCGCCGCGACCGTGGACAAAGTGCATATTCATGATCTGCACGCGACAGTGCTGGCGCTGCTTGGCTTTGACCACACGAAGCTGACGTATCGCTACAATGGTCGGGATTTCCGGCTCACGGACGTGGCGGGGAGCGTGGTTAAAGGAATAATGGCGTGAGCTTGGAAATGACCTTCGATCCTCCAACGCCGAACCGTCAACCCCGAATTATCCGGCGGGACCCGTATCATGGGATGCTGAGTGTCGGAGGTTGGAGGCTGGGCATTTTCTTGGTATCCAGTTTGAGCCTTTTTGCACCGTCGGTCGCACATGCCGCAGAACTCACCCCGGCGCAAACCCAGTTCTTCGAGAACAAGATCCGCCCTTTGCTGGCGGAGAATTGTTACCCCTGCCATAGCCCCCAGGCCGACAAGGTGAAAGGAGGTTTGCGGCTCGACACGCGTGACGGGTTATTGAAAGGCGGCGTGACGGGCCCGGCCCTCGTGCCCGGCGACCTCGAGAAAAGCCTGCTGATTATGGCCGTGCGTTACAGCGATCCGGACCTCCAAATGCCTCCGAAGGACAAAAAGCTTTCCGCCGCGCAGATCGCCGATCTCGAAGCGTGGGTGAAAATGGGCGCCCCCGATCCGCGAATCGCTCCGGCCGCGCAACCGGCCTGGAAGGAATCCAGCAAAGCCCATTGGGCCTGGCAACCCCTCACCCAGCCCAGCGGGCCCGAGGTGAAGGACGCCGGGTGGGCGAAAACGCCCGTGGACAATTTCATTCTGGCGAAGCTGGAGGAGAAAAACCTGAAGCCCAATCCGCCGGCGGACAAGCGCACCTTGATTCGCCGCGCAACGTTCGATCTGATCGGCCTGCCACCCACGACGGAGGAAGTGGCGGCCTTCCTCGATGACGAATCGCCCACCGCCTTCGCGAACGTGGTGGATCGCCTGCTGGCCTCGCCGCACTACGGCGAGCGTTGGGGGCGTCATTGGCTGGACGTGGCGCGATACAGCGACACCAAGGGCCAGATCAAGCGCCAGCGGGAAGATCCGAATTATCCCTATGCCTGGACCTATCGCGATTACGTAATCCGGAGTCTCAACGAGGACAAGCCTTACAATATTTTCATCATCGAGCAACTGGCCGCCGACAAACTCCCCGCCACGAAACGCAATCCCACCAATCTCACCGCGCTCGGCTTCCTGACCGTGGGCGACCGTTTCATGGGCATGCCGAACGACATCATCAACGACCGCATTGACGTGGTGACGAAAGGTTTTCTCGGGCTGACCGTTTCGTGCGCCCGCTGTCACGATCACAAATTCGATCCCATCCCCACGCAGGATTATTATTCACTGCACGGCATTTTTGCGAGCACCACCGAACCATCCGTGGAAACGGTGGTGCAAAAGATCGAAAACACACCCGCCTACCTCGACTATTACAAGCAGCGAAACCAACTGGAAGCCCAGAAGGAAAAGCTGGAAACGGATTTTCGGGAGTCACGGCGCAACCGCGATCGGGAGAAGCTCCGCGAGGTGCAGCGCGCCATCCGCCAGAACGCGGGCGCCGTGGCCCAGTTGGAAATGAGCCATCCCGGGGCGCCAATGCGGGCCATGCGCGTGCAAGATTCCACGCGCCCGCACGATTCGCCGGTGTTCCTTCGGGGAGAAGCCCAGAACCGCGGGGCCGTCGTGCCGCGGCGCTTTCTCGAAATTCTGTCACCGCCGAATCGCCCGGCCCTGACCAACGGCAGCGGCCGGCTCGAACTCGCGCACGCCATCGCCAACCCGAGTAATCCGCTCACGCCCCGCGTGCTGATAAATCGCCTCTGGCAACATCACTTCGGTGCAGGATTTGTCACAACGCCGGACGATTTTGGCACGATGGCCGAGCCGCCGAGCCATCCCGAGTTGCTCGATTATCTGGCGGCGCGTTTCATCGCGGAAGGCTGGAGCCTGAAGAAGATGCACCGGCTCATCATGCTGTCGAGCGTGTATCAACAAAGCAGCGCGAGCAATCCGCGCTATGCCCAGGTGGACCCCGGCAACCGTCTGCTTTGGCGCGCGAACATTCAACGCTTGGAATTCGAGGCATTGCGCGATTCCCTGCTCGCTATCGGCGGTTCGCTTGACGAGCGCCTCTATGGCCGGCCGGTGAACTTGGAACGGAACGCCGATTCCCTGCGGCGGACGATCTATGGCACCGTGGACCGGTCGGATGTGCTGGACGTGCTGTTAAATTTCGATTTTGCAAACCCGGATATGCCCAGCGGCAAGCGCTACGAAACCTTCGTGCCCCAACAGGCATTGTTTCTCATGAACAGCCCCGTGGTCGTCGAGCAAGCGAAACGGCTGGTGTCGTTGAAAACCTTTGCGGATTGCGCGGATGACGCCGCGCGCATCCAGTTTCTCTATGAACGAATATACCAGCGACCGGCCCGGGCTGATGAACTTCGGCTTGGTCTGGATTTCATCGCGCAAGCGCCAATCACCGAGCGGCCGGTCACGGAAGCTGCGCCGTCACCCTTGAGCGAACGCCCACGCCGCGTGGGCCCAAAGCAACTGCAACGTTTTCAGAAAAAACAGCCCGCCGAAACCAAACCCCGCACCCCACTCACCGGGTGGCAGGAATACGCCCACGCCCTGTTGCAAGCCAACGAAGCCTCGTTCGTGAACTGACGGAGGGGAATATCGGCACACGACAGCAGCCAGGTGCGCGCGGCGCAGTTTTCACCCACCGGGGTTGGTATCACTGAAGGGCGGATAGTTTCAAATCGGCGGAGATCTGATACTTCCGCCGTACGTCTCCCAGACGGGGAAGGGATTGACTGGGTTTTCACGGCGCGCTACGCTTTTAGGGCTTTAAGTTACCAGAGCAACCAATCAAAACATGAAAACCAAACAGATTAAATTGATCGCAATCGTCGCCACCTCACTGGCCAGTACGGCCCTGTTCACCGGATGCGCAACCAGTGGCTATCAACAAGCCGACAAGACCGGGGCGGGCATTGCCCAGTTCCGCGAGGAAATCGCCAAGACCAAGCTGGCCGTGGATGATACCGTCACCGCCCTCGGACAGGTGGCGGTCACCGCCAATACGAACCCCCGTAACGCGTTCAAACAATTCTCCAAGAGCCTTGCTAATCTCGAGTCCACCTCGGCAAAAGCAAAAAGACGCGGCGAAGATATGAAGGCGCAGGGGCAAGCTTATTTCGCGGATTGGGAAAAACAGCTGGCCCAACTGAAGAACCAGGACATCAAGAACCTGGCCGTTCAACAAAAAGCGAAACTCCAGACCACGTTCGACAGCATTCGGAATGTGGCCGCACCGCTGAAGGCCCAGTTCGATCCCTGGCTCTCCGACCTGCAGGACTTGCAGAAATACCTGAGCACCGACCTGTCAATTTCGGGGGTGGATGCGGCCAAAGGAATGTTTGCAAAGACCCAGACCGAAGGGCTCGAAGTGCAGAAATCCATGGACGCGCTAGTGGCCGAACTGAACACGGTCGCGGCTGCCCTCACGCCGGCTAACGTGCCGCCCCCGGCCAAGAAGTAACGCCAGGAAGAGCCGGCGAAATCTCCGGCAACCATGAGGCCAATCGCAACCGCCGCACGGGACTTGATGCAGGTCCCGTGCGCGCCTGACCGAGCCCGCCGCTCCATTCGGTGGGCGGTTTGGGCGTGCCTGCTCGGCGTTGGGTTGCTGGCCACCAGTTGTTCGGTCGTGAGCCACGGGACGAAGGCGACGAAGTCAGTGATTGATTCCCTGGCCGGAATTGCTGGCGAAGCGGCGAAGACCAACGCGGTGGCCGCGCTCCAAGGCGAGGTCATGCGCGAGGCCGACCAATACGTCGGCGCCGTCGCCCAGGCCACCGATGATTTCAGCAAGCAGGTGGGGACGGCGGAAGCCCGCGATCTGGCGCAGCAATGGAAACTGAACGAAGCCACCGTCGCCTACGTCAACGCCACCGACGAAAACCCCTTGCTCGGCGCGGTGGGCATGGTGGTTCTAGCCTCCTTCTCCAGCATGGTGGTGGAGGATTATTGGGTGGGCGAGAAGTTTGGCGCCCGAGCCCAACCGTTGCTCGAAACCCACCGCCAACTGGAATCGAATGCGTGGAGTCTGGTGTGCGGGGTTTTGACACCGGATCAGGAGCACGACCTGCGCAAGCTGCTGCGGGATTACCATGAGAAATATCCGCACCTGCGCTACATTTCAGCAGTTCGCCTCCCGGAACTTGTGGGGAAGCTTGGAAAGGTGCCGACGCCGAATGACATTCAGAAACCGGGCAGCCTCTTTGGACTTCTTTACCTCAACCCGCTAGCCGGACTGGATCCGACCACTCAGGCTATCCAGCAAACCCGCCTGTTGGCGCAGCGCATGATGTATTATGCCCAACGTGCCCCGATGCTGCTGAGCTGGCAGGTGGAATTGACGATGTATCAACTGGCGGCGCAACCGGAAACCAAGCAACTGTTGTCCGATGTCAATGACGCGGGGCAGTCCACGAAAGTCTTCGCCAAGACCGCGGCGGAGTTGCCGCAACTCGTCAATGACCAGCGCGAAGCCGCCATCAACCAGTTTTTCGCCGGCATCGCGGAGGAGCGGACCAATATTCTCACGACCTTGAATGCCCAGGAAGCCCAACTGCACGCGTTGCTACCCGAAGTGCAAAGGACTTTGACCGCCGGGGGCGACATGGCCAACTCGCTCAACGCCGCCATTCAATCGCTAAATGCTTTTGTGCAGTACGTTGACCCGCCGGATACCAACTCCCTACCCCAACCGGCGGACACAAACAGCCCGCCGTTCAACATTCTGGATTACGGCACGGCTGCCAGCCAGATCGGGGCGGCAGCTGACAAGCTCAACGCGCTAGTCGTCTCGCTGAACCAGAGTCTGCCCCAGGTCACGAAACTTAGCGAGCAAGCTGCATTGGATGGCAAAGCGGTGGTGAATCACGCCTTCCGTCTGGGCTTGGTGCTGGTTGCATTTTTGGGCGTCGTGGCGGTGCTGGTGGTGTTGACCTGTCGGCGGCTCGGTTGACGGGCGACGACTACTGGATTGCACTTGGGACGGAAAGTGGACAATTTGGGGAGGCCTTGGTAACAAAAAATAAAACAAAAATGAAAACGATCATGAAAACGATCATGAAACGAATCACCAGTCTGT
>JADLHS010000504.1 GCA_020848635.1 Limisphaerales bacterium | reverse complement strand
TCTGCCAATTGATAATAATGTTGGAAACCATTCTACATGTAGTCGCGATGAGCCTGGCGAACCGCATCTGGAGATTCTCTCTTAGCGCGTGAGCCGCCGACCAATCCCAAACGCGAGGCGTGGCTGGGGCGGTGACGAACGATCCGCTGCCGCCGGGCCCCGGATACTGCCGTCGGATCATCTAGGGCAACAAGGGCGGTGGCCGCCTGCCAAGGCCGACGGCGGGTGGAAGTGCTCCGGGCCGCCAACCGGCAACTCCGCACGTTCAAACTCGAATAGTTGCCCTGCAAAACTTTGTTGCATATGCAACAAAAGTTCGTCATGGGCGCGGACGGTCACCCAAGGTAGCTCGCCTGTCCCGCCGTAGCGGAACGAAGGTGGATGCCTCGCAACCCTTGGCTTTGGGACGGAATCCCGTTGGGGTTCTCGTATATTCCAACAGACGTAGCGGCGGCCGGAAGTCGCGGAGGACGAATTGATGTGATCACTTTACATCCAAGATAATCGGTTCGGGAATGTATTCACCACTGATACGAACCTTACTTGGACCGGACAGCTTCAATTCCATCGTTGGATAGCCTGCCGCAGTAAGTGAGTAGCGCAACATTGCTCCTGTTCCATCCTCTCCAATAATCTTCGAACCATCTCCTGTCAGATAAGGGCCTCCGGCAAGCGTTGGCCAGAAGTCCGTAATTCGCACGCTCGTCCCAATTGGTAAATCCGCATTGAAACGTAACTGGCCGAGGGGCTGATTCTTTGAAGGCTTAAAGCGCAGTGTT
The DNA here is from genome assembly GCA_020848635.1 of Limisphaerales bacterium. Classification (GTDB taxonomy): domain Bacteria; phylum Verrucomicrobiota; class Verrucomicrobiia; order Limisphaerales; family JADLHS01; genus JADLHS01. The sequence goes on along the minus strand of JADLHS010000504.1, from coordinate 2,131 downwards.
ACAACACAAGCATTACCGTTTGTCGTTGTATCCTGGGAAACAAGTGAAAGAGTGGGTGGTGTTGCTTGTTCAGATGTTTTATCGAGTTGGCTCTGCAGTTTTTCGATCTTGAGAGTTTTTTCTCTATCGAGTGCCTGAAGTGACTCTATTTGTGATGCGAGTTTCATCAACGCCTCGTTTTCCGGACCTGTATAGCGTTCGAGAGCAATAGTTCTAAATGGAGCGAGAAGCGTTTCAAGACGTTGCACTTCCGCCGTCTTTTCGCCCAATTTGCGGGACAGTTCAGCATTGCCGGACTCAAGGCGAGGCACTTTTAGCGCGACGGGAATGAGGGTTACAATGATCAAGGCGAGAGCACCAACAATTGCGGCTTGAACGCCAGCTTTTTGATACCATTTCTGAGCCATAGCGGTTTGTTCTAGGTTTTGATCTTACCGCAGTTCCTGCTTCCCAAACAAGGAGTCCATTTTCTTCTGCACGCGTTCATCCATCTTGATGAGCGGCGGCCAGGGGCGTTTGAAACCTTCTCCTGGAATTTTCTTCGTCGCATCAAAGCCGAGTTTGCTGCCGCTGGCGATTTCGCTGGTGGCGTGGTCGAGCACGTCGGACGGGCCTTTGGTGAAGATGCTGTCGCGTTGCGGGTCGGTGTTGGCGCAGAGGCGGAAGAGGACTTCGCTGGTGTTGTGCACGTCCACGTCGGCGTCCACCACGATGATGTATTTGGTGAACATCATCTGACCCATGCCCCAGAGGCCGTGCATGATTTTGTAGGCCTGCATCGGGTAGGTCTTCCGGATGCTCACGAAGACGAGGTTGTGGAAGACGCCTTCCGCCGGCAGCGCGATATCCACAATCTCGGGAAAGTTCATCTTGAAGATCGGCAGGAATAATTTCACGGATGCTCCGCCGATGTAAAAATCTTCCATCGGCGGAATGCCGACAATCGTCGCCGGATACACCGCGTCTTTGCGATGCGTGATGGCCGTGACGTGAAACACCGGATACGGCTCGGGCAACGTGTAATAGCCGGTGTGATCGCCGAACGGGCCTTCGTCGCGCAGCGGCTCGGTGGGGTCAACGTAGCCTTCGATGACGAAGTCGGCGTTGGCGGGGACTTCGAGGTCATTGGTCTCGCACTTCACGAGTTCGACGGATTTCTTGCGGAGGTAACCGGCGAGGAGGAATTCGTCGAGGCCGTCGGGCAGCGGCGCGGTGGCAGCGAAGGGGAACATGGGGTCGCCCCCGAGGAATATCGCGACCGGCATGCGTTCGCCCTTCTCGTAGTAGCGACGGCCATGCCGCGCGGCGACTTTCTGCAACTGCCAGTGCATCCCGGTGGTCTTGTCGTCATAAATCTGGATGCGATACATGCCGACGTTGCGTTCGCCGGTGTCGGGGTCTTTGGTGACGACGCAGGGGAGGGTGATGAAACGTCCGCCGTCCAAAGGCCAGCATTTGAGGATGGGGAGGTTGGCCAAAGTGGGGCAGGCTTCCAGCCTGCCCAACGAGCGCGAAGCGCTCGAAGATGATTCTACTTTTTCATTTGCGCCTTCGGCGCTGGGCAGGCTGGAAGCCTGCCCGACTTTAAGAATGTCCGGCGCTGCCGGCCACGGTTCTTTGCGCGATGTTGGCGCATCAAACTTTTGGATGACATCTTTGCACGAACCGCTCTTCACGGTCTTCGGTTTCGCGTGGCGGAGATCAAGCGCGGTCGAAAGAAGTTTAATGGTTTCCCTGAAGCTCGTGGGCGGCTTGGCCTTCATCATCGCGCCGAGTTCGTTGGCGACTTCGTCCACGGTTTCCGCGCCCATGCTCATAGCCATGCGCTTGTACGAGCCAAGCGTGTTGATGGCGACGGGAAACGGTGAGACGACGCCGTTGACGGTGGGTTTTTCGAACAACAGCGCCTTCCCGCCGCCGGGCAATTTCATTTCGCGGTCCGCCAGTTCGGTGATTTCGAGTTCGGTGGCGACGGGTGTCGAGATGCGCTTGAGTTCGCCGGCGCGGTCGAGCGCGTTGACGAAATCACGGAAGGAATCGAAAGCCATGGGCCGAGACTAGCAATCAACCTCCGGTTGTCGAGTTTCAGCAGATGCGTGAGACTCACGCAAAGTGCGTGAAAATTCCGCGC
>JADLHS010000690.1 GCA_020848635.1 Limisphaerales bacterium | reverse complement strand
CGGAGTTCAACGACGTGTTCAGGGTGCGCGGCGCGGAAGTTCGGCAACGTGTCAGTAAGGTGATGGGTTTCTGGGATTCGGACGGTGCGTTCGAAGTCTACCACGGCTACGACGCGGCGCCGCTCGTGACCCCATGGCCGCGTGGTGTCAGCCGCACGCGCAGCAGCTTTGGCGAGTTCACGTACTATCAGGCAAACTACGACTACAACAGTGCCGTCGAGTGGCACGGCAACGACGAGGACGACGACCAAACCGGGCAGCTTGTTCCGCGCGCCCGCGACGGTGCACGCCGCTTCGCCTCGCTGCCGCTTTACGCCATGGTGGAAATCCTGTCCGGCTCCGCGACGGACCTGCTCGTGGAACACGGCGTACCGCTGGCGTATGACGGCTACGCGCTCTACAGTTCCGGTTCCGGCTCACGCTTTGGTGTGGTGAACGGCAACCTCGTCTCCGGTAACGGCGTCGGCGACGTGGCGAGCGTGCTGAAGGACTACAACCTCGGCATGGCGCGTTTCGCCGCGTTTACGGACACGACCAACAACAACAACGCCAAGCTCTTCGACGAAGACGCGCTGACGAAGCCGATCATTGTGGCCCCGTACGAGCACAAGCAGGTGTTCGAGCAGGCACAGCGTGCCAAGTCCACACATGTCTCCGGCGGGGCCATTGGCCCGGCGGACAACGTGTGGGCCGGTGAGTTTGAGCTGTGGCTGGAGCCGCGTTTGACCGGTGATGACTGGTACATCTTCCTCACCGGCTCGGAGTTCAAGGCGTTCTTCCAGCAGGAGCGCCAGCCCCTGCGCGACAACGTTGAGGACTTCAGCAATAGCGACCGCACGCGCGACACCAAGGTGAAGGCGGTGATGTGGGACTGGCGTGGTGCTTGGGGCATCTGGGTGCCTCAGACCACCGTGCAGATCAACAACTAAGCAGCAGCTCACGCACGTTCCGGGATGGGCAGTTGCAATGGTTGCAGCTGCCCTCCCGAGGTAACTAACAGGGTACGCGACCATGGCAAAAGAAACCGACAAGTCCCGGCTAGACAACCAGCAGCTGACCCCCGAGGTCGAAGCGCGCCTTGAACAAATGGTTCAACAGCGCATGGAGGCGCTGGCGGCCAAGTTGCAGGCACCGGCGGTCCCGTCTGTTTTGGACGACCTGCCGGAGCGTTTGGTGGAGGCGGAGCGCCAAGTCCGCGAGCAAGCTGTCATCGTCAACCAGGAAGCGCACAGCCGTGCGCAGCGGCGTCTCGCCGTTGAGCAAAAGCTCGAAGAGTACGATGACAAGGACACAAAGCCCTACATCCTTTACAGCACCGAGTTATGCCCGCAGCAGGCCCCGGCGTTGGCCGGCCACGAGTTCCCAAAGTACATCCTCAAGAAAACGGGCCGCAACCGGCCGGACGTGGCGGAGAAGAAGGTCGCTTGGCTCACAGACCGGGAGGCTGCACGCATCCGCATGGTGGCCGAGCTGAAGTTTATGAAAGTCCCCGTGCTGGATGAGCAGGGGCAACCCGTGTTGGACAAGCGCAGCTCGGCGCCGTTGCAAAAGGCCGTGCCCTACAGTGCATTCATTCGTTT
>JADLHS010000503.1 GCA_020848635.1 Limisphaerales bacterium | reverse complement strand
TTCATCTACGTTCACCTGAACCGCGCCATTAAGGAACACGACCTCAACATGATTTATGTCTCCGGTCCGGGACACGGCGGCCCGGCGGCGGTGGGCAACACCTACTTGGAGGGCACATACAGCGAGATTTATCCGCACATCAGTCAGGATGAAGCCGGGCTGCAAAGGCTGTTCAAGCAATTTTCGTTTCCCGGAGGTATTCCCAGTCATGTGTCGCCGGAATGTCCCGGCTCCATCCACGAGGGCGGCGAGTTGGGCTATTCGTTGAGTCATTCGTTCGGCGCGGTGTTCGACAATCCCGGTCTAATCGTCGCTTGCTGCGTCGGCGACGGCGAGGCGGAAACCGGCCCGCTCGCCACATCGTGGCAATCGAACAAGTTCCTCAATCCCGTCACTGATGGTGTGGTGCTGCCGATCCTGCATCTCAACGGCTACAAGATCGCTACGCCAACCGTTCTCGATCGCATCGAACCCGAGGAGCTGGATCAGTTTCTCCGCGGCAATGGCTGGACGCCCCATTATGTTATTGGGGACCAACCGGCATTGATGCACCAGGCCATGGCGACGACGCTCGACACGGTGGTGGCGGAGATCAAGCGCATCCAGCATGAAGCCCGCAGCAACGGCAACACCATGCGCCCGCGTTGGCCCATGATCGTTCTCAAATCTCCCAAAGGCTGGACCGGGCCGAAGGTGGTGGACGGCGTGCAAATAGAAGGCACATTCCGCGCGCATCAAGTCCCACTCTCCGACCCGAGCGCACATCCCGAACATCTCAAGTTGTTGGAAGAATGGTTGCGCAGCTACCGACCGGAGGAACTTTTCGACGAGCGGGGCAGACTCAAACCGGAACTGGCCGAGCTCGCGCCCCGGGGCAACCGCCGCATGGGCGCGAATCCCCACGCCAACGGCGGCATACTACTCCGCGACCTCGTCCTGCCCGACTTTCGGAACTACGCGGTCAAAGTTCCGTCTCCGGGGACAGTGCAGGCCTCCGACGCCCATGAACTGGGCGTGTTCCTGCGCGACGTGGCCAAACTCAATCAGCCGCAGCGCAATTTCCGGATCTTCGGAGCCGACGTGACCCTCTCCGACCGCCTCGGCGCGGTATTTGAGGTGACCAATCGGCAGTGGGACGGGCGCACGCGGCCAACCGATGAGTTTCTCGCCGTGGAGGGCCGGGTGATGGAGATGTTGAGCGAGCATCAATGCCAGGGCTGGCTCGAAGGGTATCTGCTCACCGGCCGGCACGGGCTGTTTAACAGCTATGAAGCGTTCATTCATATTGTTGATTCCATGTTCAACCAGCACGCCAAGTGGTTGCGAGTCTCAGCATGCCTGCCGTGGCGACGCCCCATCGCGTCGCTCAACTACCTGCTGGCCTCCCATGTCTGGCAACAGATGCATAACGGGCTAACGCATCAGGACCCTGGTTTCCTGGATGTGGTGGTGAACAAGAAAGCCTCCGTCGTGCGCGTCTATCTGCCGCCGGATGCCAACTGCCTGCTCTCCGTCTGGGATCATTGCTTGCGCAGCCGCCACTACGTCAACGTCGTGATCGCCGGCAAATATCAAGCGCCGCAATGGCTAACGATGGACGCCGCCGTCAAACATTGCACCGCCGGCATTGGCATCTGGCAATGGGCGAGCAGCGACGCCGGCAGCGAACCCGATGTCGTCATGGCCTGCTGTGGTGATGTGCCCACGCTGGAGACGCTCGCTGCTGTCTCCATCCTGCGCGAGCATTTGCCCGACCTGAAAATCCGCGTCGTCAACGTCGTGGATCTCATGCGACTGCAACCAGAGCGCGAACACCCGCATGGACTAAGCGACGCCGATTTCGACGCGCTGTTCACCAAGGACAAACCGGTCATCTTCGCCTTTCACGCCTACCCGTGGTTGATTCACCGGCTGACGTATCGTCGCACCAATCACCACAACATCCACGTCCGCGGCTACAAGGAAGAAGGCACGATCACCACGCCGTTCGACATGACCGTGCTGAACGACTTGGACCGCTTCCACCTTGTGATGGACACCATTGATCGCCTGCCGCAGACCGGCAAAAAAGGTCGTGCCCTCAAGCTGCGACTGCAAGCCAAGCTCATCGAGCACAAACAATACATTGATAAACACGGCCAGGACCTGCCGGAGATTCGCGACTGGAAATGGAGCAACCTCAAATGAACACACAACTGCTGATAGACACCGCAAAGGCGATGGTCGCCGACGACAAGGGCGTGCTCGCGATGGACGAAAGTCATCCTACCTGCAACAAGCGATTTGCCAAATTGGGCATTCCCCAGACCGAGGAGGCCCGACGCGCGTATCGGGAATTGATCATCACCACGCCCGGTCTGGGCGAATCTATCAGTGGCGCGATCCTTTTCGACGAGACGATTCGCCAGCAAAAGAAGGACGGCACTCCCTTCATCCAAGTCATTACCGATGCCGGAATCATTCCCGGCATAAAAGTGGACGTCGGCGCGAAAGACATGGCCGGTCATCCCGGAGAGAAAATCACGGAAGGTCTGGACGGCTTGCGCGAGCGGCTGAAGGAATATTTTCAACTCGGCGCGCGGTTCGCCAAGTGGCGCGCGGTGATTACCATGGGCGATGACGTTCCCAGCCGCAGTGGCCTGGAGGCCAACGCCCACGCGCTGGCTCGCTACGCCGCGTTGTGCCAGGAAGCCGGACTCGTCCCCATCGTCGAGCCGGAAGTCCTCATG
>JADLHS010000502.1 GCA_020848635.1 Limisphaerales bacterium | reverse complement strand
GGTTGGGTTCGAATCAGCGATGGCCGGCCGATGTACGGGTATTGACCGGGCTGCCCATCCTTCGCGGACCAACAAGAACAATTCCAGCCGGCCTCTGTGGCCTTGCCTGCAAATGCCCGTCGTCTCCGGGGTGTATTCGGGGCGACCCGGACTTGGGTAAAGTCAGCGGTCGCTGCCGCGCGGGGTTGGGTCCGGCTGGAAGGGGAAGTCTCCTCGCCGCCCGGTCGTCAGGCCAGCAACTCCTGGATTTCCTCCCAATTTAGCGCGGCCGCGAATTCTTCCTCACCGCCCATCGTTGCTTGGATGATTTCGCGCTTGCGATTCTGCAAGGTCAGAATCTTCTCTTCGACCGTATCGCGCGTGATTAGTTTGTAGCTGGTCACGACGCGGGTTTGACCGATGCGATGCGCGCGATCGGTTGCCTGGTCTTCCACGGCCGGATTCCACCACGGATCGAAATGAATCACGGTATCCGCGCCCGTCAGGTTCAGGCCGACGCCGCCAGCTTTGAGGCTGATGAGAAACACCGGAATCGCGGCGTTGGTTAGAAACCGCTCCACCACGGCGGCGCGGTCGGTGGTCGAACCGTCGAGGTAGCAAAACTCAATTCCTTCCGCAGTGAGCCGCTCCTTCAACAGCGTCAACATGCCGACGAACTGGCTGAACACCAGCAGCCGATGCCCTCCGTCTATGACTTCCTCCAGCAATTCGCCGAACAACTCCAATTTGCCCGATGCGTTGGCCGGATTGACATTTTCCAGTTTCAGCAAACGCAGATCACAGCACACCTGGCGCAGTCGCAGCAGCGCCGTCAGCACCACCAGGCGACTCTTGGCGATGCCTTGCGCGCCCACCGCGGCCGACACTTCCTTGCGGCTCGCTTCGATGACTTGCTGATAAACGCTCCGCTGATCGGGCGTCAGTTCGCAGAATGAAACCTGCTCGAGCTTGGCGGGCAGATCGGACGCCACTTCCTTCTTGAGTCGCCGCAGCATGAAGGGGCGCAATCGCCGCGCGAGCCGGGTCTGGGCGGCGGCGCTTTTCTCTTTCGCAATGGGCAACTCGTAGCGCTCGCGGAAATCCTTCGCCGTGCCCAGATAGCCCGGCATGAGAAAATCGAAGATGGACCAGAGATCGAGTACCGAGTTTTCCAGTGGCGTGCCCGTGAGCACAATCCGATGCGGCGCCCGAATGGCTTTGACGGCTTGCGCGTTTTGCGTCTGGCGGTTCTTGATGTGCTGGGCTTCGTCTAGCACCACCGTGTCGAACTCCAGCTCGCGATACCGCTCCGCATCGCGGCGAATCAGTGCGTAACTCGTCACCACGATGTCGCGCGTGACGATCTGATCGAAAAGTGCGTGGCGATCCGGTCCGCTCAGTGCGAGAATCTTCAATCCCGGCGTAAACTTCTTCGCTTCCGCGACCCAGTTAAACACAAGGCTCGTCGGGCAAACGATGAGATGCGGTCGGGATTTGGTTCTGCCCAGTGCGTTCAAGAACGCCAGCGCCTGGAGCGTTTTGCCCAAACCCATTTCATCGGCGAGGATGCCGCCGAAGCCGTTCTCGCGCAGAAAATGTAGCCATGCCACGCCATGCTTCTGATAAGGGCGCAACACAGCTTCCAAATCGCCGAGCGGCGGACATTCCAGCTTCGCTTCCCCGCTTTGTTTGGCGGCCCGGTCGCGCCACGCGGTCGGCGCTTGCACCTTCCAATCGCCATGCTGTTGCAAAGTCGCTTCGAGGAAACCCGCCTGTTGGCTGCTGATGCGATAGCCCTGCGCCTGCTGCTGCGGCGCGCAGTCGAGTAACACCTCCTGCAATTCCTCCACCGCCCCGGTGTCAATCACCGCCAGCTTGCCGTTCTTCAATCGCGTGTGGCTTTGCCCGGACAAGATCAATCGCTGAATGTCCGCCGGCGAAAACGTCTCTCCGCCGCCCGCCGCGAAGACGACCCCGAGGTCAAACCATTGCACGCCGGACGACGTGATCTGAAATTGCGGTTCGACACGTTCGATGTTCTTGAGCGTCCGGTTTTCCAATTGTTCATCCAACGTCACGCTCCACTCCCGTTGCAATTTGGCGAATTCGCGCGCCAAGAAATTCAGCACGGCATTCTGCCCGAGCAATTGCAACTTCCCCTGACTGTCCGGCCTGGAGAAGCCGCTGCGTTGCAACCGGCCCAGCGCGGCGTGTTCCGCGCGGAAGTCACGGGTGGAATAGCGCGTCGGAACTTCTGGGTCGGGCAGCCAGACGCCGTCGTCCGCCGCCGTCACGCCGACGGTCAGGATGCGCGGGCCGTAGGCGCATTGGAGCAGGGCGCCGAGTTGCGTCAGGCCGCCCCGAAGCGCCAGCAGGAAGCGGGGCGCTTGCGGTTCGAGCGTGAAATCTGAAAGTTGGAAATTGGCTTCGACCCCGCCGGCCGCCTGCAACGGCGGCCACTGCTGACTTAGAAATTGTGGCACTTGCGACCGTGGCACCCGCACCGGTGATTGGAACATATCCTTTGCAGTGGGCGGCAAACCCAGCGGCTGCAGCGTTGGCGCCTGCCAGACCCAGTCGCCAATCATCACGAATCCCGACGCTTTCTCTTTCAGCGCCAGAACGATTTCGCCATTCGTCTCCAATGTGGCGCGTAACGGCAATTTGAGTGGCGTCCGCGTGACCGTGACCGCGCTGGTTTTACCGAGCGTGATGTTTTCGTGATCCGTTAGCGTTGGGAGCAACGCGGCAAAAGTCTTTGCGTCCAGTTGCAGGAGCGCGGGCGTTTCGCCGTCCGCCAGCGTTTCGATCTGTTCGATGATGGCGTTGTCCTGCGGCGAGAAGGCAAAGGCGCGTTCCTTGGGCAAGGCGTTCAACGGACAACGGCCGCCGCCCCATTTGGCTTCGAACACCAGCATGACTTTGCCGCGCGCAACGGCCTGGTCGAGATTGGGCGGGAGAATGATGAACAACTCAACCGGTTCGCCGGCCGCGGCGCGTTGGAGTGAAGATGGTTTCTTTGGTGGGGCGAGGCTACGGACGAGCCGACTCGCGGGTACGCTCGCCCCACCGACCGTGCTCTTGCTTGCTTCGGCCGCTTTCGGCTTTTGCTCGTGCAACCAATGCAAGCCCACCGCCACCCCATGGACGCAAATCTTTCCCCATTCGCGCGCCTCGCGGCAGGTGCAGAGGTTTTCGACATCAATATCGCTCTTGATCGCCATGGAAGCGCGAAAGGAAACGCCGTTCGACTGCACCACCCCGCGCAACAGCGGCGCCGCCCAGTAGGAACTGAGCACCTGGCCCTGCGCCAGATAGGCGCGCGCCAGTTTCACAACGTCCCAACCGGCGGCTTTCATGAGCAAGGCCTCTGTGAGTTCAACTGCCATTCC
>JADLHS010000501.1 GCA_020848635.1 Limisphaerales bacterium | reverse complement strand
TTTTGAACTCAAATTCCCCAGCCACCGTTTGGTGAACCGGGCGTGTGCCCACCGATTGCTTGTGTTTCATTCACCAACAATCAATTCCTAATCGTGGCCCCTTTTCAACTACATCGTTCCGGCTTAGTAGGGCTGTTTTGCTCGTCCTGAGCAAAGGCTACGGATGAGACTGCCCGTAGAAAGGGGGCTTCAGTGGAAGGTTATGCTCACGCCTCCTTGCCAGCGCCGCGAAGCGATCACCAGGCCAGGCGACCGGTGGGCGATCGTAACGGTGATGGAGCACTGGGATTGGCCGCCGGAAAGCAGGGAGTGTAGGAGCACCAAGATGCCACCAGAAACACCCCATCTGCTTTTGCTCAAGGTTTTGGGCAGTAAACGATTTCGATGGATCATTAGGTTCTTGTGCCAACACTCGCAGAACCTCGGTGCATTTTGCGCGCATCCCCTCTTTACTTCGCGGATTCGACTTCCGTGTGGAATGCCCGTTTATGTTGTTCGCCGGCTTCAGCGTAGTGGGTAATGCCTTCGCGCTTTACGATCGCGCTGAAGCGGGCATAAGTGCCGTCTTGGTTGGCGATGAGGGGGCTGCGTTTGCACTTGAGGTACATGATCGGCAGGCGAGCCATTTCAACGCGTCGCCGGATCGCTTCAGTGTCGGCGACGGTTTCGCCTTGATCAAACAGGGTCTCGGCCTGTCGGATAAACTCGTCGGAGAAAAGTTTGTCGTCGTGCTGGAGCCCAAGGTGGATGTGGGTGTCGGGCGTAAGGCGGCCATGGAGCAGATCGAAGTAGGATCGCACATATTGGCCCGCGCGGCCGTAGTAGCCGTACATGAAGTCATTGATGACCGGCCCGACCTCGATCTCGGGATCCCATAAAAGCTTGGCGATGAAGTACGAGCGGAGTTCGGCGAACTCCCCGCCGCGGCACTGGTACGCCGCCTGTTCCATGATGCCGATGGCCTTGTGGTCCCGGAAGAATTGGATGTTGGACTGGAGGACTCGAAAATTCGGGTACGGCAGGAGGTAATGGCTGAAATTGACGACGTAGTCCCAGATGTAGATATGCGGGGCGATGGCGGCCCAGCCGTTCATGTCTTTGACGAACGTTTTATTCTCGGGGCAGGTCGTGAAGTCGTGGGCGAAGCAGCATTCAATACTGCAGAAACGGACGACGACGTTTTCCCGCGGCTTGAGGGTCTTGGGAGGTTTGCGCGTGTAGCTGTAGGCGAGGGTACCAATGAACTTGTCAGGGAAATCGGCCTTGACGCTGTCGGCGACCTGGTTGACGAATTGGATGATGGGCCCGGATTGGCTGCCTTCGCGGTCCACGACCGCCTGGCAGTCCGGGCATTGGCAGGGATTGCTCCAGTCATTTTGCGACACATCGTAGATCAGGTATTCGGGGAGTTCGCGCATCGTCCGCTTAATGCGCTCAGTGATGATGCGGAGGACGTCGGGGTTTGCGAGGCAGAGCTGGGCGTGGTCGGCCGTGCGCTTGCCGTCGATCAAGCTGTAATATTCCGGGTGATCCTTGAAGAACTCCTCGGGCGGCATCAGCGGATAGAAGGTGTGGACGGACCAGTAGGCTTCGAGGCCCCCGGGCTGTTTGCGGTACCCCATCGCGCCGTTGACGCGGTTGCGCGCGGCCCAGATTGGCTCGAACGCTTCGTAATAGAAGTCATTGCGGACCCGGACCCCGGGCTTTTCGGAGTGGTTAAGCCAGGTGAAAGCGTACCGGGCTTTTTTCGGTGCCACGGTCACCTGCGGCGTGTAAAAGCGGACCCCCAACTCGCGCTCGAGGAACGACATGACGCCGTAAAGGGTGCCGCGTTGTTTGCCGCCCCAGATCACAACGGCGGAGCCGACGCTGCGGTAAGTGAAAGACTCGTCTTCGTCTTTCGGCGGTTGGACGCACGGGCCGAGCAGTTTTTGGGCGCGACGGCTCCAACCCACGAGGATCACCTTGTCCGATTTGGGATCAGTGTGATTGGTTTGCACCGCCAAAGGCGCACCACCGACTTCTCCGAGCCAATGCTGCAACTCGCTTGCGGCCCACTTCTCGGACTCGGAGGCATCGTCGGCGACCTGGATCTGATAGTCGCTGCGTCCCTCGTCAAAGAGGACATGTTCGAGGCGTCGGCCGGCGGTAAACGGCAGGGTCAGGTCCTGTTTGGCTCCTTCCGCGAGTAATGTCTTTATCCGCAACTGGTATTGGGAAAAATTCCGACTATCCACGCCGATGGGCAACTCGCCGCCGGCGGGCCAGTCGCCGGTCCACAACACATTATCCGGTGCGGTTACAGATACCGCCGCGAACATCGCCGATTTCAGCATCGCTGCCATTAGGCCTTGCGAGTGGCGCGCGCGGATGACTGGTGTGCCGTCGTCGCGCGACACAATGTCGAAGAGCCGCAGGCGCTCGGCCAGTAGCCCGTGGGATAGCGGCAGAAACCGGCAGGCGAACCCCCAGCGGCTGCCGCGTTCTTCGATTTTGAGGACCAGGGAATTGTCGCCCTTACGCAACGCCACGGGCACGAGGTTGTGGTCCATCTGCAGGCCGCGCGGGCCCGGGCAGTCGAGTACGGGTTCCCCGTTGAGCCAGGCGCGAATGCCGTCGTTGCTGCCCAGTGCGAGAATGCAGGCCTGTTGCGTTGGCGAGTTGATCGTGGCATAAGCGTATGCCACCACGCGGTCGGTCTTGGTGACGGCCAAGTCGAGATCAACGGCATCTTCCGGCGAGATATGGCGTTTCCAGGTACACGCGCCACCCGGGAAGGATACTACCTCCCCGGCAACCGGTCGGGCGTTTGCCTCTCCTCCCTGACTCGCGAGGAAGTCGGCGTACATTCCTGGTAACCGGATCGCGTCAATGTCCCCCTCCGCATTCGTCAGGACCGGAAACGGGCCGCACAACAGCCATTCCCTGACGTACTGTTCAGACGGTTCGGCGGATTGGCCGGACGTTTCCGCAAACGCGGAGAAGGTTAGGGCCGAAAACAACATGAACGCAGGAATGCAAATCGGTGTAGGCATGGCGGTATATCATCAAACAGACTATCTAACGCACGGACGCGAACGGTAGAATGAACCGGTCGGCGGCGGCGGTCAACCATCACCGCAAGCTTCGGCATGAACCCAAATCCCGGGCGGTTAAAAACTCATCCAAAGGGAATCGACGGTGGGGCAGGGGATACCACTTGGAAGGGATGGGACGTAGCTGACCGTAGTCCTGGAACAAGCACGTCACATGTCCTTTTGCGAAGCGGGTTGTTTGGTTACGGCTTGCGACGGCCACTTACCGCGCTGGGCATGGTTAACCCATCATCCGTCCACGCAGCATCCGTTTGCACGATTTCAGCCTCAACCTCGTGAATATATGCGGCCGTGTCGTGCGTGGACTGCGCATGCGTCGCGGCGATCTGATGATTCGCGCAACGTCCCATGCGCCGCCGATTCACTCGTTCATTTGCACTTGCCGGTTCGACGAACGAACGCGGTCGCGCTCTGATGTGGCTCCGTCCGGTGATAAGGAAGTGACTGACGCGTCCCTTTATTGGAGCCGAGCGCGGTAAAACCGCCGTGCGAGGGAGACGGCATCCGCATCGGCGAAGTGGATAAATCCACTATCGGAAATGGCATTGGTCTGGAGGGGAATCCAATTCACCAGGTTGGTGGCAGCTTCGACGACAATGATCTGGCCGGGCACGGCGCCAACTGTAAAGCCGAATTCACCGGCGGCAAAACCGAAGCCGCCGCCATTCGGGATCACCGGGGGGGGCGGCGGACCGGCTTGGACGGCGTAAACATTGCATTGGGTGGCTGGCAATGTCAGCGGGAAGGAATTGCTGCCGGTGGTAATATTGATTGTGGTTGTGCCGCCATCAAACAGGTTCGTCAAACGTAACCACTGCGCGCCCGGAAAGGCCCACGTATTCGTGTCCAAGGTCACGGTCGCCGTCGCGGTTTGGGAAGTGAAATTCCGTACGGTCAGATATCGCTGACCGGCCACGGTTTTGGTGCCGTAGGCCTCGATTCCGACTGCGGAGTTGTCCACCGTCGCGTCGGTAACGGGACGCCACCCCGCCAGACTCAGGGCGCGGATGATGGGCACGTACTTTTTGAACAATGGGCGGTCGCGTTCATAGAGACTGGGCTGTTCAAAATAATTGTTGCTGGCGGCGTCGGCGCTGAAAGCGCTGGGATAAATCGCATAAACTGCGCAGAGTCGCATGAAACCCTCCATTTCAACGGACGACACCTTGGTGAAATCGGTGTTGAGCAAATAGCCGTACGGACGGTCCCCGGAGAGGGACCGCGCATACAGAAACGTGCTGTCCGCTGGCGGAACGAAATTGCCGGCCCCGTCGAAACAGTTCATTTCCGTTCCGGCGAAGTCAAACAGGCCCATGCCGACGGGCAGCATGGGCCAGGTGGGGAACACGGTATTGGCGATGAGGGGCTTGCCCAAGGCATGAACGTCGGCCCCGATGGCGCGCGCCATTTCGCACGTGCCGAAAATAAGCGGCGTCATGAGCGTGGGGTTGTCGCGGGTGTAAGTGAGCGGAAATGAGGTCGAGCGCAAGTGATTGGAACTGTAATCGGCGGAGAGCGCGGAGGCGCAGAAGCTGTCAATATATTCGCCATCGAGGATCCCATTTTCCGAATGATTGTAGACGTCGCGAACCGTGCTGTTCCATTCGTTGTTGAATTTCGTGACCGGGTAGAGCGGGTCAGCGATCCCGGGACTGGGATTGAGGGAAAAAGCCGCGCCGTAGGGGCACCACGGCTGCGCCGCCGGAAAAAACTGCAGTTGCCCATCGGGATCGCGCAATCCGGAACTGAGGGTAGCCGTCGCCGCCTTGTTCCCCAGCGTATGCTGGGAATAGAGATAGTTGGAAACCGAAGTGTAATCGGTATTTGAAATGTTCGCGGGCATGGTCATCCAATAGGACCATGGTTCAGATACGTAGCGGAATGAGGGAATGCCTTTCGCATCATCGGATTTTACGAACGCCGGGCTATACGAAATCTCGTGGTAGCCGATGCCGAAGTCCCTGATGTTGGTGATGCCGCGAATATCGGCAAATGCGACCCAGATGCCTTCATTCGTGAATGTCTTGGCATAGCCCGTCGGGAAGCGGCGGTACAGCCCGGCGAGTCCGGCGCGCAATCCCCAAGCCGGGTCCGTGCGATACAGCCACAATTCGGCGGTGACCGATTGCGGAAAATTGGTCGGCGTCGAACTGAGACCGACATCGAATACCGCGAAGAACTGGTGCGTTGAGCGGTTGTAAACCATGCGGAAGGGGCGGTATTGGTCCGGTGGCATGGCGAGCGTCAGGGCCGCAGTCGAGGCGAGGGTGGCCAGCGGGTATTGGCTGACGAGATTACGCGCGCCCAACTCCAAGTTGGACAGGGTGGCACTTTCAACGGCTTGGCTGACGGGGACGCGGTCGCGTGGCGTCTGCCACCAATAACCTCCGTCCATGTCCACGGGCAGCGCGAAGTACAGCGAAATCGCGCGATCTGCGGCCACCAAATTGGACACCGTGGCTTGGATGCGGATCGCCTCGTTGGTCACCGTATAACGGATGTCGGCGGACAGATCCAAGTTGGTGATGGTGCCGCGCTGCTGCAGCACGCCCTGGTTGTTCGTGACCCACCCGCCCACGTTCCACCAGTCCGAACCCGCTGCCCGGTCGCAGATAAACCAGCCGGAGGCAAAATCACCCGCGGCAGCCTGAAGGTTGTTGGTGCCGGCGATCACCGCCTCGATCACGCCCCCATCCTGCGCCAACTGCACTTCCAGTCCGTCGCCGCTCAGCAGCGAGAAGCAGTTGGTTGGATTGTATGGCAGTGGGTTGGGCGCGCCGGAAATTACCGGTGCGCCGTCGAACTGCGTAACGGCATCCTGCACTTCCGCAACCGTGATGTCATCAAACCAGACGGTGCCGGTGTGGCTGTTGCGAAACAGGAGATAACAGGTGAGCTGTTTGATGGGCAGGGCGGGCAGGAGGAAGAGCTCTTTGTATTCCCAGTCGTGGGTGCCCACCGAGAAGTTGATGTTCTGGCCCCACAGCGGGGTGTTGTTGGTGTAGGTAATGTCGAGATAGACCGAGTAATCGCTGTCCGTGGCGCCGGTAACGGACTGGGCTTTGCTCCAGCCACTGATCTTGATGGCTTTGGGCGACGTTTGGTCCAGGATGATGGTTTGTGCGCCGCCGTGAATCTCCGTCGCCACGGCTGCGGTACATTGCAGGGAGCGCAGGCCGCCGTGCGACGTGGTGGTGGTGGCGGAATACCCGGAACCAAAAGCGTTCCAAATGGCTAGTGGCGGGCTGGCGTTGGAAGTTTCCATTCCCGGATTGCCGACTTTGTTCGGTCCCGTAGTACCGCCCGCTAGCGATCGGAAAACGCGCCAGGAATTTGTCGAGCCATCGGTCGCCAGCCACGGGGAAAGGAAGAGCGTTGCGACGGCGAGGCCCAGCACTCGCATCCTCACACCGCAGGATTGGCTCGCGCGGCCTTCGGCTTGGGGTGCGCGACTGTTTTTGCGGTGGAGGTTTTGGCACATCCTATTTCACGCGGAACATTTCTTCTTGGGAATAATCGGCAAGTTACGGCGGAGATACGAGGCAAATCATCACGGGACGAGGTGGTGTTTCAGGCCTAGCTTTAATGCCCTTCGGGGTTTTCTGCTCCTGGTTTCAAAGGAGCTGCAAGTGGCGCGGGCCTTTCTGGCGCACCAGCCGGCTGCCATCCTTGCAGCGGCGCACGCCCTGGGATTTGACGTTGCTCCGGGCGCGAAACAAAAAGTGGCTGCCCACCCGTGCGCCCGCCGCCAGCGCCTCGGCGGCAAACGCACCGCAGCCGTGCAACCGATCCGCCAACAACAGCGCCGCCTTGGGCAGT
>JADLHS010000500.1 GCA_020848635.1 Limisphaerales bacterium | reverse complement strand
GCGTGACCTTTTCAAAATCAAACGCACCGCGTTCCTTCGCCATCTGGCAATGAAAAACGACTTGCAGCAACAGATCCCCCAGTTCTTCCGCCATCTCGTGATCGTCGCCCGCTTCAATGGCATCAATAAGCTCATAGACCTCCTCAATCGCGTGGCGGCGCAGCGTCAAGTGGTCCTGCTCGCGATCCCACGGACAGCCCTTGGGCGCGCGCAGGCGCGCCATGACCCGAAGCAAATCGTTGATAGCAGAGGGGTGCTTCATAGACGGGAATAACCAACCCTCAGCATCGAACACCGAACAACCACTGCACGGTGTCGCCCGCCGCCGGATTCAGTTTTGGGCGCAGGATGGAGGGTGGAGGGTGGTTGTTTCATTTACAAAATCACCAGATCATCTCGATGCACCAATTCCACCCGGACGAGCTTGCGGGCGCGAATCTCCGCGGCGCCATACTTCGCGATGCCCCGGGCAAATTCCGTCCCGTTCAAGTCGCAAATTCGCACCACGTCGCCCGCCGAAAACTCGCCTTCGCATCGCGCCACCCCGGGCGGCAGCAGGCTCTTGCCGGCCTCGCGCAACGCGGTTTTGGCGCCGTCATCCACAAACAACGCGCCCTTCGGGTAGTGAAAGAACGCGATCCAGCGTTTGCGGCCTTGCAGCCGGGTCGGTTGCGCGACGAACAACGTCCCTTCGTCCTCGCGGGCCAGTACCCGCGCCAGCATGTGCGGCTTCCTGCCGGACGCGATTACAAGCGGAATCCCGGAGCGCACGACGATTTTCGCAGCCTGGATCTTTGACGCCATGCCGCCGACCGCGGTGGCGCTGTCCGTGCCGCCCGCCAGTTGCTCAATTGCGTCGTCAATCGTCGCGATAACCGAAATCGTCCGCGGGTTGGCTTTGCCGAAATTCTCGATCACCCCGTCCACGGTCGTCAGAATGACGAGCAGGTCGGCGGGCAGCAATGAAGCCACGAGCGCGGACAGTTTGTCGTTGTCGCCAAATTTGATTTCGGTGAACGAGACGGCATCGTTTTCATTGATGATCGGCACCACGCCGCGACTCAACAGCGTGACGAGTGTATTGCGGGCGTTGAGATGGCGTTCGTGATGCTCGAGATCGTCATGCGTGAGCAACACCTGCGCAACGTGCAAACCGTGTGCGGCGAAGAGCTTTTCATAGACCGCCATGAGCCGCGATTGGCCGACGGCCGCGCAAGCTTGCAACTCGGCAAGTTCGCCCGGGCGTTTCTCGTAGCCGAGCACGCCCATGCCCGCGCCGACCGCGCCGCTGGTGACAATCACCACTTCCCGGCCGGCTTTCCGCTGCTCAGCGACCTGGGCGACGAGCTGCTCGAGTTGAGCGGGATCAGGTTGCTTGTGACTGTCCGTCAGCACGCCCGTGCCGAGTTTGACCACCAGGCGGGAAATTTCTTTGAGTAATTCGCGGCGCACGGACGATTTGGTAACAAAGCCGGGCTGAGGTGTCGAGCATCCACGACGGCATGCCTTTGCCGCCCCAGCCGAATGCCGACGGGCGCAGCGTGGAGGCCGCACTTTTCTGCTTGCCAACCGCAGTGGCGTGAAGGAAGCATAAGACCAATGCATCCCGACGTTCATCAACACGGGAGACGACATCACTCGCGGCGTGCGCGCCTCCAGTGGGTCGGGTTGGGGTTGGCCTTGGTGCTGGTGGTGCTGCTCGTCGCCGGGCTGTTCTGGATGCTGACGAGCCCAGCCTTTGTAAAACCCTTCTGACCCAGCTCACGAAATCGCTCCGCGCTTGCGCAGCATCGCCTCCATCGCTTTGTCCATGAGTAATTCCGCGAGCAGCTTCGTCGCCTCGTCCAGCGTGGCGCAGGCGGCTTGCAGTCTCGTGACGTCACCGATCTTGGTTTCCGCGTCTTCCCCGGCAACGGCCTGTTCCACCTCGCGCACGGCCGTTTCGAGCTGCACCTGGTAGTCCGCGGCCAATTCCGCCGCGCAACTGGCGATGCCCTTGCGCGTGGCGGTGATCAATTCGTTCGCCTTCAACCGGGCCTCGACCCAGCGCCGCGCGGCCAGATCGTCGAAGGCGTGCTCCACCGATTCCTCGACCATCTGCTGCACCGCCACGTCGTCCACGTCCACGGCGGATTTCATCTCGACCACGCGTTCCCGACCGGTGTGCGTGTCCCGCGCCAGCACACGGAGAATGCCATTCGCATCAATCTCGAATTGCACGCCCACCCGCGGCACACCCCGCGGCGCAGCTTCAAACTCCAGCGTGAACTTGCCCAGGCTCCAATTATCCTTGGCCCGCTCGCGTTCGCCCTGCAGCACGTGAATCAACATGCTGCGCTGATGATCCACGGCGGTCGTGAACATTTCACCCGCCTTCACCGGAATCGTGGAGTTGCGCGGGATGATGACGTTGAACAACCCCCCGAACGTCTCGAGGCCGAGCGATAGCGGCGTCACATCCAGCAAGAGCACGTTCCGGAAACCGCCGGAGAGGATCTCCGCTTGAATCGCCGCGCCCAGCGCCACGGCTTCGTCAGGATTCTGCAACGTATTCAGCTGCGGGCCGGCGGCTGGATGATAATCCGCACCGAGCCGGATGCTGCCGCGCGTTTCTTCGAAATCCGCACAACCGAACCACTCGCCCACGAGTTGGCGGACGAGCGGCATCCGGGTCTGACCGCCGACGAGGATGACTTGATCCAGGTCTTTAGCCTCCATCTTAGCATCGGCCAGCGCGCGAAGGCAGTGTTGCCGGGTTCGCCGGATGATATCGCGCGTGAGATTCTCCAGCTCGGCGCGGGTGAATTGGTAACGGAAGCTGAAATCCGGCGTGAGAAATGGCAGCGCGATTTCCGTTTCCGTCTCAGCCGAGAGCTTGATTTTTGCCGACTCGACCGCTTCGCGAATGCGGGAGAGCATCGTCAACTCATCGTAGCCGACGTGAGGAGGCGGATTCTCCGCAGCACGCAGCTTTTCCGCCTCCTCACGTTGGCGGCTACGGGATAAATCCGGCCCCCCGCCCGCCGCAATTTTCCCCACCAGAAACTCCAGAATGCGCCGGTCCAGATCATCTCCCCCCAGACGGGTGTTGCCATTCGTCGACAGCACCTGGAACACGCCTTCGCTGAGTTCAAGGATCGAGAGGTCAAACGTGCCGCCACCCAGATCATAAACCGCGATCTTCGATTTCTCCTTGAGCTTGTCCAGGCCGTAGGCAAGCGCGGCGGCGGTCGGCTCGTTGATGATGCGTTCGACGGTGAAACCGGCGAGTTCGCCCGCGCGTTTGGTGGCACTGCGTTGCGCGTCGTTGAAATACGCCGGCACCGTGATCACCGCGCGGGTGACCGCTTCGCCCAGCGCGGCCTCGGCATCGCGCTTGAGTTTCTTGAGCACCGCGGCGGAGATTTCCTCGGGCAGAAAATCGCGCCCGTGAATGGGTATCCACACCGGCCCGCTGCCCTGGCCCGTGACGGGATATGTCACTAGCATTTCCTCCTGCGCCACGTCCACTCCACGCCGCCCGATAAACCGTTTAACCGAATAAACCGTTTCTGCCGGCTTGACCAAGCGCACCCGATTGGCCGCGTGCCCGACGACCGGCTCGGCGTCCCGCCCAGGCCAATGCACCACCGACGGCGTGAGCCGGCGACCCTCGGCGTCCGCTATGACGAAGGG
>JADLHS010000499.1 GCA_020848635.1 Limisphaerales bacterium | reverse complement strand
TTCATCTATTGGTTCGACGAGCCGAGTGCCGACCAATATCCGTTCGTGATGAATGGGTTCGCCAAACTCAAACGTTCCTGTCCGCGCATCGCCCGGATGCTGACAGAACAGGTCGAGCCGGACCTGCTCGGCGGTCCCGACATTTGGTGCAGCATCACTGACAACTACGATCATGCCCGGGCGGAGCAGCGCCGGAAGCAGGGGGAAAAGTTCTGGTGGTACGTCTGCACCGGTCCGAAGGCGCCGTATGCGGGATTGTTCATTGATCATCCCGCACCTGAGCTGCGAATTTGGTTATGGCAGACGTTCCAGCGTAATATCGTGGGTATCCTGATTTGGGAAACCACCTACTGGACGAGTTCCGCGGCCTACCCGGATGCCAAGCATCCGCAGAATCCCTACGCCGATCCCATGAGCTGGACCTCCGGCTACAGCACGCCCGAAGGGGAACGGCAGCCTTGGGGCAACGGCGACGGGCGCTTCCTCTATCCACCGTTGGCTGCCAGTGATGCCAAGAATGAAGCCCCGGTGCTGGAGGGACCGGTGGATTCCATTCGCTGGGAACAATTGCGGGACGGCATCGAGGATTACGAATACCTCTGCATCCTGCGCCGACGACTGGCCGAACGTCGCTCCGCCCTGTCGGCGGCCGCCTATCAAAAGCTGGCGCAACTGCTGGAAGTTCCCGAAAACATATCGCGCAGCCTGACCGAGTTTGCAGCCGACGGAGCCCCCATTGAACAACAGCGGGCGCGGGTAGCTCGGGCGATCGAAGAGCTGGGCCCGCCCTGAATTCTGGCGGCGACGGCAGCACGAAAAGGAGACGGTACGCGCTTGCATCGGAAGGCAGGAGAGCGAGCACAACCCCTGCTCCGGGCGGTGGCCTTGGCCATGTTCCTGATTTAGCGCTCGCAGCTTGGTTGGTTTTGGGAGTTGTTTCCGTGACCCCTCGCTAACCCTTTCTGCTTTTAATCTGCCTCGGTCGCCGCTAACATCTTACAAAAAACAGGAAACTAGGGTGGTTCGGCGTTTCGCTGAGTCTGTTTCCGGCTCCACGCCTCGCGAATCACCAACCATGAAACCGGACCAGCCCGAAAGAAACTCCACCGCCAACGCCCCATCGGCCCCACCAAGCCGGAATTTGGTCGCTGCCGTGGATCAGTCGCGGCAACAACTCCGGTGGTTCGCCTGCTTTGTCTTCGGCTTAAGTCTCGCCTTTGCTCTGCCGCTGTTCGGTCTGGTGCGCTATTCGTTCACCAGCGGACTGAATTCGCACATCATCCTGATTCCCGGCATCACGTTTTACCTGGTGTGGTTGCGGCGGCAGGAACCGCGGCCGGCGATTTCAGGTTCCCCGGCCCTGGCGTTAATTCCGTTGGCGCTGGCCTTGGTGGGGTTGAAAGCGGTCCTTTGTCCCGGGGAGACCGCGGGGTCACGCACACCCGAGGATTATTATGCTTTGACGACCTTTTGCTATCTGGCCCTGGGCTGGGCCGGGGCGTTGTGGTTCTTGGGCGGAAAATTCCTGATCCACTTCCTGTTTCCGGCGGCATTTCTCACTTTTATGCTACCGATGCCGTCCGCAGTGCGCCATGGGGTCGAAGTTTTCTTTCAACACACATCGGCGGATGCGGCGGCGATGTTGTTTGGCATGAGCGGAAGCACGGTTTTTCGGGACGGTCTGGTGTTCCAGTTGCCGGGCATCACCCTGCAAGTGGCCGAGGAGTGTAGCGGCATCCGCTCGAGTTACGTTCTGTTCATCACCAGCCTGCTGGCGGGGTACATGTTCTTGCGCTCGCCCTGGCGACGAACGTCGCTGGCATTGTTCGTGATTCCGCTCGCGATTTTGCGCAATGGTTTTCGGGTGTTCACCCTCGGCTGGCTTTGCGTGCATGTGAACCCTGCCATGATTGATTCACCCATTCATCACCGGGGCGGCCCGCTGTTTTTCCTGTTGTCGCTCATTCCGTTCTTCCTCATCCTGTACTGGCTCTGGCGGGCCGAGCGTCGTGCCACCCCGTTTGGCGGGCCGGTTTCGGACGTTCAATCTCCGGGCAATTCCACTTTATGAATACTATTTCTTTCCGGGCTCTCCTCTGGCTGGGCTTGGCCTTGCTGTTGGCGACCGGTTGTTCGCGGGACGCGAAACGGGCGAAATACTTCCAGCAAGCCGAGGCGCAATTCCACGCTGGTGATTATGACCGGGCGGAGATCGAGTATCTGAATTTGTTGCGGCTCGAACCGACCAACCATGTCGCATTGGGCCGGATGGGCCGGATGGCCTTCGAGCAAGGCCGCACGTTGCGCGGGTTCGCTTTGCTGTCCGAGGCCCGGAAAATCAGCCCGGAGGATTTTGAAGTCCGCTTACGGCTGGCTCAAGTCTTGTTGGCCGGGGGCAAACCCAAGGATGCCCGTGACGAGGCTGTGCTGCTTCTTGCACGTCAGCCCACCAATGAAATCGCGCTCTTGCTCCTTGCCGACGCCAGCCTCACCACCAACGACGTGAAGGACGCGCAGCAACGGCTCGCGAACCTTAGCGCCGTGAGCGGCCAGATTCCAGGCTACCATGTCGCGGCGGCCACTTTGCAGATTCGCCAGCGCGACCTGAAGGCTGCGGAGGCCGCCGCCCGACAGGCGTTGACGCTTGATCCGCAATCCTTTCTTGCCCACGGGGTCATGGCCAACCTCCTGGTCTTCAACCAGGATCCCACCAACGCGCTGGCGGAATTCAAGGTGGCCGCCGACCTCGCCCCTCCGCGCTCGATCCAGCGTCTGCGCTACGCGGATTTTTTGGTCGCAATGGGGCAGTTGGAGGCTGCCAAGGAGCGCATCGGCCTGATGGCAAAGCAAACTCCGGATTATTTGCCGGCCACGTTGCGCGTGGCGGAAATCGCTCTGGCTGAACGCCGCTTTCCGGACGCTGAAGCGGCCGTTAAATCCCTGCTCGCGCGCGATCCCACCCATCTCGAGGGCCTGCTGCTTATGGCCCGGCTGCAGGTGGCGCAGAATCAACCGGACGCGGCGGTCGCTGCGCTGGAACGCGCGCTCAAGGTTTATCCACGATTGCCACAGATTCATTACCAGTTGGCCGTCATTCGACTGATGCAAAATGACCTGGCCGGCGCCGCCAAAAGTCTTAATCAAGCTCTGGCCAACCAACCGGATTATCCGGAAGCGATCCTGCTGTCCGCCGAGCTGAATGTGCGCCGGGGCGACACGAGCCAAGCCATCAGCGAGCTCAGTAATCTCGTCGAGCGACGACCAGATCTGACTTCCGCCCAGTTCCTCCTTGCCAGCGCCTATCGCGCCGCAGCCAAGCTCGAACCGGCGCTCCGAATCTACCAAAGCCTCAGCCGGAATTCGCCCACCAATCCCCAGCCCGCGTTCTTGATCGGGCTGGTCCAGCGGCAAATGGATCGCAATGCCGACGCGCGTCGTAGTTTCGAGCATGTGTTGACCTTTGCTCCCGGCTTCCTGGCGGCGGTCGAGCAACTGGTGGGGCTCGACCTTGCGGAAAAACACTCCGCCGCTGCCCTCCTGCGCGCGCAGGCACAGGTGGATCAAACACCCACGAACCCCGCCCCTTATGTCCTTCTCGCTGGGGTTCAGCTCGTTGAAACCAATCTGCCCGCGGCCGAAGCCACGCTTCTTAAAGCCCTTGCTTTCGCTCCGGAATATGGCCCGGCCAACGCCTTGCTGGCCCGCATTTACGTCACCGCCAACAAACACCCGGCGGCGCTCAAAACCTTGAACGAGATGGTCGCTCGCAACACCAACGACCTCGCGTCCTGGTTGAAAATCGCCGAGTTGCACAGCGCAGCCTCGAACTATCCCGCCGCGAAACAGACCTACGAAAAAGCCCTCGCGGTGAATCCTCGGTATGTACCCGTCCTCAACAATCTCGCGTGGCTTGCCGCAGTGCGCCTCGGGGATTTGAAACTGGCGTACGAACTGGGCAGCAAGGCCCACGATCTGCGCCCGGCGGATCCGTTCACTTCGGACACCTTCGGTTGGGTGCTTTATCTCCGGGGGGATTATCCCCGTTCCCTCGCCCTCATCACGGAGAGCGCGAAGGCTTTGCCGCAGGAGCCGGAGGTTCAATTCCATCTGGGCATGGCCCATTACATGATGGGAGAGGAAGCTCCAGCCCGCGTTGCACTGCAAAATGCCCTCCAACTCGCCCGCGAGGGTGACTGGCGGAGCGATGCCGCCCAACGCCTGCGATTGCTGGACCTGGACCCCGCCAGCGCCGATGTCCAGACCGTGGGCGAACTCAAAGCCATGTCCGCCCGGTCGCCCGAGGATCCCATCCTACTCCTGCGGCAGGCGGCGATTGCGGACCGGGACGGAAACTGGGACCAGGCGGCCACCTATTACTCGAATGCCCTCAAGATTAATCCCAACCTTGTGACCGCGACGATCAAGCTCTCGCAACTGCTGGCCACAAAACTGCACAATCCGCCCAAAGCGCTTGAGTTGGCGCGGCGGGCGCGGGAGTTGTCTCCCGACGATCCGGTCATTACGCACACCCTTGGCCGGCTGGCTTATGACGCCGGCGACTTCTCGTGGGCGGCCAGCCTCCTTCAGGAGAGCCTTCGCCGCCTGCCCAAGGATGCTGCAGTGCAATTTGACTTCGGTCTGGCCGCCTACAGCCTCGGGCAGGTGACCAACGCCACCGCCGCCGTGCAAGCCGCGCTCGATGGTGGCCTGCCGCCGCCCCAGTCAGAACGGGCAAAAACTTTTGTCCGGATGCAATCGCTGTTGAGTAATCCGGGCCAGGCGGATGCCGCCGCCGCCCAGATTCAGGAACTGCTCAAGCAGCAGCCCGATTATGTTCCGGCCTGGATGGTGTTCGCAGCCATTCAGGATCGGAAAGGGGATTTTGCCGCCGCCCGGGACAGCTACACGCGCGTGCTTAAGGCCATGCCCGAGTTCGCACCGGCTGACCGTCAACTGGCTCTGCTCTATTACACCCGCCTGCAGTTGCCAACGGAAGCGTACGCCCACGCCCTCAAAGCACGCGAAGCATTTCCGCAGGACCGCGAAATCGCCCGGTTGCTGGGCATCCTGAGTTACCAGCGCGGAGAATTCTCGCGGGCCGGGCAGCTTCTTCAGGAAGCGAGCGCCTCCTTTCCCAATGACTCCGAGGTCATCTATCGTCTGGGCCTCACCCAGTACAAGCTGAAGCAAAGTCAGGAGAGCAGGCGCAACCTGGCCCAGGCGCTGGGCTTGGCTCCGAACTCCGAGTTCGCCCCGGAGGCGAAGCGTGTGCTTGCGGATCTCAAATGATCGCTTACGGGCCATGAGTTTTCCGGTTCTCATCTCGCTGATCGCTGCAGTTGGGGCATTTCTCCTCGCGCTCGCAACCTTGCTGTCCCGACCGCGTTCGTTTGCCCATTGGTCGTTTTTCGTTGGCATGCTGGCGTGCGCTCTGGAGCGGAGTTGCCAGGTGGCAAGCCTGACTACGGATTCCCTGAATGACCTCCTTTTTTGGCAGCGCCTAGCCGTGCTGCCCCTGTCGCTCCTGCCGGTATCCTGGCTCGTTTTTAGTCTGGCTTTTGCCCGCGGCAACCACCGGGAATTCCTCCGAAAATGGCAGCCGGGCTTGTTGCTCTTTGGCGCGCTGCCCATCGGACTGGCCCTCGGGCAATGGCAGAGTTGGATCAGCGACGCAGTGTGGACGGAGCAGGTCGGCCACTGGGTGTTCCCCGTGACGCACGCCGGTATTTTGCTCCACGCTACGATCGTTATCAGCGCCGTGCTGATCATCACCAATGTCGAATGGACCTTTCGCGCCGCCGTCGGCACTGCGCGTTGGAAGATCAAATACGCCGTCCTCGGAATCGCGCTTCTCTTCGGTGTGCGGATTTTTTCCAGCAGTCAGGTGATTCTCTATTCGGCCAACAACGTCCAACTCATTACCCTCAACTCGATCGCCCTGGCTTTGGCCTGCCTGCTCCTCGGTGTCTGGGCCTACCGCTCCCGCATTGCCGACGCTGATCTATATCCCTCGACTGCCGCGCTCCACAAGTCGCTGACAGCGCTTTTGGCCGGTGCCTACCTCATTGTGGTCGGGGTCCTCGCTAAATTCGTCGCCGCCTTGGGTTGGGACGAAACCTTCCCCGTCAAAGCGATGTTGATACTCGTGGCCCTGGTGGGTTTGGGCATGCTCTGTCTCTCGGATCGGGTTGCTCAGACCACTCGCAGTTTCATCAGCCGCCACCTTCAGCGCCCCACGCATGACTATCGCGCCGTGTGGACCACCCTGACCCAGCGGACCACCGCCGTGCTTGACCAGCAGGCTTTCGCGCGCGCGGCCGTCAAGGTTATCGCTGACACCTTCGAGGCCCTTTCCGTGACGCTGTGGCTGACGGACGCCGCTCGCAACAAGCTCACCTTCGCCGCCTCAACCGCGATCGAGCCGGCGACCGCGGGTCTGGGCGCGTTGCCGGAGGAGATTTTGCCCGAGCTTTCTCACCTCTTTGCCGCGGGACCGCAGCCGGTGGACATCGATTGTTCCGACGAGTCATGGTGTCAGACGCTCTGCGGGAGCAACCCGGCCTTTTTCCCAAAAGGTGGACATCGCTATTGCCTGCCGCTTATTTCCCGGGGTGATATCCTCGGGTTGATCGTCCTGGGTGACCGGGTGCGTGGGCTGGCTTTCTCGGCAGAGGATCTGGAATTATTCAAGTGCCTGGGCGACCAAATCGCCGCCGGTGTCTGCAACCTGAGTCTCTCCGACCAACTCCTCCGCGCCAAGGAAATGGAGTCCTTCCAGCTCATGTCCGCCTTCCTGGTGCATGATCTCAAAAACACCGCCTCGGCGCTTTCGCTCACCTTGCGCAATCTCCCGATTCATTTTGAAAATCCGGCTTTTCGC
This sequence comes from Limisphaerales bacterium, assembly GCA_020848635.1. GTDB lineage: Bacteria > Verrucomicrobiota > Verrucomicrobiia > Limisphaerales > JADLHS01 > JADLHS01. Next base: position 20,693 of record JADLHS010000499.1, on the reverse strand, counting down.
GAGGACGCCCTCCGAACCGTCGCCAAGAGCGCCGGGCGCGTTAACGAGTTGATCGGACGGCTCTCCTCGTTGCGCGAAAAACTGGAGCTCCACCCGGCTCCGGCTGATCTCAATCAAATTGTGGCCGCCGCCTTGGAGGTGGCCGGGGCAATGGCCGAAATCACCATCGTCCCGCGTCTTCAGCCGCTACCCCCGTTCGCCATGGATCGGCGCCAGATCGAATCGGTGACCGTCAACCTTCTGCTCAACGCCAAGGAGGCAATTGGGGTGCGGGGCGAAATCCGCATCGAGACCCGTCAGGAAAACGGCGGCGCGTTGCTCCTGGTGGCTGATACCGGCTGTGGCATGACTCCGGAGTTCCTTTCCAATTCCCTCTTCAAACCCTTCAAGACCACCAAACGCAATGGGCTTGGCATCGGCATGTTCCAGGTCAAGGCGATCGTCGAGGCGCACGGCGGGCGAATTGCCGCGCAGAGCCAGCCGGGGCAGGGGAGCACCTTTCGGGTCTGGCTGCCTATCCGGATCGCTTCTTCGGAGAAAAATGTATGAAATCGACCCTGTTGATCGTTGATGACGACGAGGAAATCCGCTCGCAGATGAAATGGGCCTTGGCCGACGAATACGACCTTTTGGTCGCGGGCGATCGTGGCGGCGCGCTCGAGTTGGCGCGGCAAGCCCGACCGCCGGTTGCGCTACTGGACTTGGGCCTTCCCCCGCACCCAACGGAGACCGATGAAGGTTTCGCCACTCTGGCCGAACTGCTGGCCCACGACCGCCAGATGAAAATCATCGTCGTGACCGGACAGGGCGAAAAGGACAACGCATTGCGCGCGGTGGGGGAAGGCGCCTACGACTTCCTGAGCAAGCCGGTGGACATGGATGAACTCCGGATTATTCTCAAGCGCGCCGCCTTTGGCGCGCAATTGGAGCGGGAATATCGCGAACTGCAACGTTATCTTAACACCGAAACTTTCGAGGGCATGCTGGGGGGCAGCGCACGCATGCAGTCCGTGTTCAATACCATTCGCAAGGTGGCCACCACCGATGCCCCGGTGCTTATCCTCGGTGAAAGCGGCACTGGCAAGGAAGTCGCCGCCTTGGCCGTCCATCGCCAGAGCCCCCGGCGGGATGGCCCCTTTATCCCTATCAACTGTGGCGCGATCCCGGAGACGTTGCTCGAGAGTGAACTTTTCGGCCACGAGAAGGGTGCTTTCACCGGTGCGCACATGATGCGCAAGGGCCGGATCGAATCCGCCGCGGCCGGCACCCTCTTCCTAGATGAAATCGGCGAGCTGCCCCTGGCCTTGCAGGTCAAGCTGCTCCGCTTTCTCCAAGATAGTTTTATCCAACGGGTCGGCGGCCGGCAAACCATTGCCGTGGATACACGCGTGATCGCGGCGACCAACGTGGATCTCAAACGGGCCCAGACCGAGGGCAAATTCCGGGAGGATTTGTACTACCGTCTGGCGGTGGTCAACCTGGCCCTGCCGCCGCTGCGCGAGCGACCGGAGGACATTCCGATCCTGGCCAAATCCTTCCTGAAGAAGTTCGCGCCGCCGAGCGGATCAAGCCCGGGCACATTCGCGCCTGCAGCGTTACGCGCCTTGCAACAGTATCCCTGGCCGGGGAATGTGCGCGAGCTCGAGAACCGCATCAAGCGCGCCATCATCATGGCCGAAGGCCGTCAGGTCACCTCCCCGGATTTGGAGCTTTCGGACGCCCCAGCGGCGGCGCGCGTGCGGACGCTTAAGGATGCTCGCGAAGCCGCCGAGCGCGAGGTCATCCTCGCCGCCCTGCAACGGCACAAATGGAAAATCGCTCCCACGGCCGTCGAACTCGATATCAGCCGCCCAACCCTCTACGAGCTGATGGAGAAACTGGGAATTCAAAAACCGGAGGCGTCCTCAGAGGGGAGTTCATCGCCTCCCCGCCCCCCGGAGTGAGCGGCCTCGACGCGAGGGTGCGTCCGGTTAACTTGGCTTGAGCCGCAAGCCCAGAGAGGTTGTCTGAGAAAGCCGGGAAGCCAACTCGGGCTGGCGGAGCCAGCGGGAACGACCTTGCGGAGTTTTGCCGGACCACCAGCGGGTTGCAATGACCAGCGCCAGCCGATCAGCGGGACTCGAATCGCATGATGTCATAATTGGTGAAGCTGGCGAGGCGACTCCACTTCACCCAGGCAGCCGAGCCATCCATGCGGCCCACCGCCAAACCATCCGGGGCGGGCAATGGTCTGACGCCGGTGGGATACATGACACTCGCCGAACCGCGGACATGGGGCATGAAAGAGCCCCACGCGCCACTGGGGGTTCCATCCCAATGTTGGCAGGTCGTGAGTGTTGAGGAACCGGGGCTTAATTGGTCCGTCGTTTTCTGGGGGCGACGGTAAATCACGGTGCTGCCTGATCCGGTTAGGGGAGTTCGCGTCGGAATGGTGTCGCCAAAATAAACCCAACCTAGATAGACCCATCCCGCTCCGGTCTCCTGACCAATGTCCACGCCAAAAAGTTTCTTCACCCCTCCGGGGAAACGCCAGATGCTCTGGCAGGCCGCCGCGTTGGAACTGCATCCGTATTGCAGCATGAGGTTCCAACTTGTGGTGGGAAAATGAGCGATATCATTCGCGCCCGGCAGCAGGTAATCCTTGAAATCGCCGGCATACATCTGACACGCCAGGCCGAATTGGTGGAGGTTGCTGACGTCCTGAATCCGGCGGGCCTTTTCCTTGGCCCGGGAGAGCGCCGGCAGGAGCATCCCTGCCAGGATGGCAATGATGGCAATCACCACCAAAAGCTCGATTAGCGTGAAGCCAGAGCTCGGTTTGCAATTGAATTTCATGAAAAGATTCGTTCAGTATTCAAAGGGCCAAGGCAACTTGGCCTCCAAATCGGACGGCTAGATAGGGTCTCAGGCTGTTTCAAGTGTAGCGCGCCAGCCACGCGGAAGACCCATGCCCGCCCCTGACGCTTAAGATTAACCAAGCTCTGGCGAACGTGTCACGGTCAGCTGTGCGCCGTGGGGTGTATGGAATTGGGATTCCAAATTCCAGTCAACGGCGCTGAGTTCAAATCACTTTGTCGGCATCCTTTATCTCCGTGGAGCGCCGGCTTTCAGGGTTTCCAAAGCTTTTTGGGCCGAAGTATCGCCTTTGGCCGCCGCGTCATTCATGCGCTCATTCAGGCCGCCCAACGCAGTTTGCACCGCAACCAGTTGTTGCGGGGTGACCTGCTGACTTAGCAATGCGCGAAAACTTGTGCTAGCCGCTAGATAATCATTTGCCTTATTCGCCTTTAGCCCCTTCTCCCACTCGATCTTCATTTCGGGCGGGGCGTCCATGAAGGCCGCTAGGTCTTTCTCACTTAATTGGTATTCGTTGTTGCCGCAGCCAGCGAACAGGACACAAGCGGCGAGCAAAAGGTATAAACGTGATAACAATTGTTTCATGGCCATATAAGTCAACGCCCGTTGGCCGCACTTGGGTTACACCAAACACTGTTCTTGGTCGTCGACAGGGCCAATGTCGCCCAAGTCTGATATTTCACAAATTCCACGCTGCCACTAACAACAATTACCACGCCCCCGAGCTTGCCGTGCCGCCGGCCTAAGGCTCCGTCCTGAGCTGGATCGGGGTAGCTCGAGCCATCGTTGTAAGCCGTTGAGCCACTCGGAGCAAATTCATTTGGCTCCCAGGAAATGAAGGCATCCTGCCTGAAATTAGAAATCTTATGACCATCCAGCAGAGCGCCAAAGCCGCAGACCGCCCCGCTCATGATGTAGGTCGACATCTTGTTATTGCGCGCTCTAAAGCCGGGCGTATTCGTTGCCAAATCAGTAGGGCACCAATACAGCTCCTTGGTCTTGATGTATGACCAAAGCAGCCCACCTTCATAAGCTAGCACGGGGTTTGCGTTGTAGGGGGCCGCGTTAAGGTTCGGGGGGGCATCGTTCACTGACGTGTATAGCCAACCGGGAAGCGGTTGGTTGTTGGCAAGCCTCCACGGCGGGTTCCAGTTCGGATGGGGTAGTTTGTCGTTACTGTCACTCGCATACAGATGGGATGCAATCCCCAGCTGTTTGCAATTGCTCACGCACTTGATGCGCTGCGCTTTTTCTTTCGCCTTGGACAGAGCGGGCAGCAACATAGCCGCGAGAATCGCGATGATTGCGATGACTACGAGGAGTTCGATCAACGTGAAGGCGCGGCGCAGTGGCTTGGCCGGCAGGCTCAACGGTTGTTGTCGCATATTATTTCTGATTGGATCGTTTCGGCGCCGCCCGAAGTTCTTGAGTCCGCACAAGCCCAACCAACCGCGATACCGAGTGGCGCGAACTGTTATGTCAGACACTTAACAAGTTGCCGGGGGCTCCGCCATCCCCATTTTTGGGGGATCGTTGGGGGTGGCGCAAATCGCGATATCCATCCTGCCCGAAAATTGCGCGACTACAAACCGAAGCAAGGTGATATTGCGGCACAGCACCGAAGCTCCGGGAAGCCCATGGCAACGGAGTGGCGGGCGGCAGAAATGCCGTCCAGATTCAAGAATTTAGGGTGGGAATTTAAGGCGGCACGGGCTTCTACCTAATTTTGGGGGATGGTCTTGCCGCGACCCTTATGCATAATCGCGTTTTGGATGCCCGGTTTGCTGGATAACCAAGTGGTGGAGTTTCGTGGATCGCCGTAGCTAGTGGTCCTGAATCTCGCGTGCAGTTTCCGGCCCCGACATCGGAACCGTGACGAACAGATCAGCAATCATATAAACGCGACAAACCCATGAAACGAAACCTATTCACCAAATCCCTCAAACGCGGCCTGCTCGCGGTGCCCGCTGCGGCATTAATGCTCGGCGCGGCGCATGCGCAAACAACCATCGGATTCAACTTCCAAGCTTGGTATTATGACTCGGGCACGACCCCACAGACCATTGGCTATGGCGCCGGGTATCAGACGACTGGCTTCCCCGTCACGGCCACGGCATTTGGGGTGCCGACGCCGGACTGGACCAACACGGATCCTTTGGACTGCCAGAGCACCATTTCCCAGAACATTCCTTGGGGCGATCTCAACGTGAATGTGGCTGCAGGCAATATGTGGCAATCCGGTATCGGAGGACTCAGCGAGGGTTGGGTGCCGCAGACGGTGACGCCGGGTAATGATGAAGTCACGTGGGGTTATCTGGACGATACGGCTGGTGGTTATTATGTGACGATTTCGGGATTGAGAGCGATTTGCTCCAATTTCACCATTCAGACGATCGCCGCGATTGGCGGCACGAAGCCCGGATTTCCCGACGTGGAACTTACAACAATGGTTACCAATATCCAGTATCTGAATTACACCAATACCGGTGGATATTACGACGTCACTTCCGCGTTCGGTTCGGGCACTGTTGGCACGAGCTCCGTCAGCACGGTGTACACAACCCTCAGCGGCAATGATTCCGTGAAGATTCACGGCATGCCGAGGGGCGGTGCTGACGACCTGCGATCCACCTTGGCCGGCATCCTCCTGACCTATACGCCCGGCAATAACCCGCCACTCATCGAAGTCAATCCCCAGACGCCTGCGGGTCAGGTCTTCGTGGGCGATTCCTTTTCGCTGTCCGCTCAGGCTTCGGGGTCCCCAACGCTGCACTACCAGTGGCGAAAAGGTGTGACGGAACTTGCCGGTGCCAATTTCGCCAGTTACACCAACAGCGCTGCGGGGCTTGGCGACACCGGTGGCTACAATGTGGTCGTCACAAACGCGTACGGCAGCGCGACCAGCACCGTCGCGCCGGTGACGATCTTGGACGTGACACCGCCGGTGATCACGAAGGCCCCCGTTTCCCAGTCTTTATATCAGGGCTATTCTGTGAGCTTCTCCGTAGAAGCAACCGGCGGTAAACTCGCGTACCAATGGAAGACAAACGCCGTGGCAATCCCGGGAGCGACCAATGCGACTTTCGCCATACCGAGCATTACCGCAAACAGCGCCGGCACCTACACAGTTGATGTCAGCAACCCGGTCGGGCCCACCGCCAGCGCCTCCGCCACCCTTGCCGTGAAAGTCCCGGCTTCGGGCAGCTACGAGGCCGCTGTGGCGCAGACCAAGCCGCTCGTCTGGTTCCGCGATAGCGAAACCGAAGTGCCCCTTGTGGATACTGGCGCCGCGGCCAACAGTGGCAGCACCGGCACATCAGATAATGGTGTGGCCAAATTCTACACTACCTTCCAACAACCTGGAGCAATTGTGGACGACGCGAACAAGTCCGCCAGTTTCAACGGCGCGCAAGCGATTGACGTGCCTTTTGATGCTGCGCTGAACACCGCAAGCTTCACGGTCGAGCTTTGGGCAAAGGCCGCCACCATCGACAATGGGGCGATCTCGCCGCTTTACAATCGTGGTGCTAACACGATCGACGGCTGGCTTTTCTTTGCAAATAATGGCAGCGCCATTTGGACGTTCCGAACTTACGAAGGCTCGACGCGCAATACCATCAACTCCACGGCGCCGGTGGTCGCGAATAGTTGGACGCATCTTGTCGGCGTCTATGACGCCGTTACCACAACCACACGATTCTATGTGAATGGCGTCGAACAAGGCTCCGGTCTGTTTGGAACTTTCACGCCAAATAGTTCCGTTCCGTTGCGGATTGGTGCCGCGGCGAACGATACTGGCGCGGCTGGTGTCAATGCGTGGAAAGGGGGCGTGGATGAAGTGGCCCTGTACGACACAGTTCTCACGCCAGCTGACATTCTCAGCCATTACCAGAATGGAACAAATGCCGCCCGCGTCACCCCATATTCCACCTTGGTTCAAGCCAGCACGCCAGTGGGCTACTGGCGCTTGAATGATCCGACTGGTCCAATTCCGCCGGCGCCAAGCAATAGCGGCACTTTAGGTGTTGCTTGGAACGGAGCGTATGCCGGCGATACCCTGCCAGGCATTGCCGGCCCGCGTCCGCCTGGCCAACCGGGTTTGGAAGCCAACAACCTGGCCGTGTCCATGACCAGCGGTTACATCAGCGCGCCGATCACTACCAACCTGAACGTCAACACCATCACAGTTGCCGGATGGTTGAATCGTGCCGCGGACTCTTCCACCGGGGACCTTAGCTGGCCAGCTTGGCTCGGTGATGGCGGCATGCACATGGTTGACGGTACGGGTGAACTCCGTTACCACTGGAAAGGTGGCAACTGGGGCTGGGCTTCGGGATTGTTTGTCCCGGCTGACGTCTGGACTTTCGTTGCAATGGTTATTGAACCCACCAAAGCCACATTCTACATGGCCGACGGGACGAACCTGCAAACGTCTGTGAACACAACCGCCCACGCCGCTCTTGCGGTCACGTCCCCGCTCGGCTTCGGCGGCAATCAACCAACTCGCGGCGATCGCAATTACATCGGACAACTTGATGAGTTTGCCGTTTACAATCGCGCTCTCACCCAGGGCGAGATTAACACGCTGTTCATGGTCGGCACCGGCGCGCCGCTGACAGTCGGGCTACAGCCCGGCGGCATCATCGAGGATTCCAAGCCAGTCGGCACGCCACATAATGGCGCGAATTATCTCACCACTTGGCTGGCCTCCAGCACAGACGCTGCGGGCACGCCAGTGACTCGCACGGGCGTGGAACAGTTCACGACGGTCGCAAATAGCCAGATCTCAGTTCCTGCTAGTACCGACTTTGATTCCACCATCGGCACCTTCACCTTCTGGATGCGTATCCCCGTGGCCGCTATCCCCGGCCCTGGCAGTGAAGGTGCGATGCTCATGGATCGCCGTACCGACAATGGCGCGGTGATCGTGCTCAACGACGCCGGCAGCATCTTCGTTCAGTGTGCGGGCACGGCCAACAGCCTCACTTCATCCGCCCTCTTGGCGGACGACCTCTGGCACCACATCGCGGTCACTTACAATCAAGCCAACGGAGCGTTCATTGAAATCTACGTTGATGGTGTTTTGTCTGGCTCACAGGCCAATTCGTCGGCTTGGTCATGGCCCACGGCCCAGCCAGTCGAAATCGGCCGTTCACACTCCTCCTACTGGAAGCGTTTTGATGGTCAGATGGATGACTTCCGCATCTACAATCGCGTCCTCACTGCGGGCGAGATTGCGTCCATCCGTGTAAGCGACGCGCTGGTAGATAACGCTGCGCTGAAATTGCGGTTCAACTTCAGCACTTCGGGCATCGGAAGATCGGTGACGTGGCCCTTCGGCACCCTCCTGAGTTCGCCGGTGCTCGGGCCGGCCGCCGTCTGGACGCCCGTCCCCGGCGCCCAGGTCCCGGTCTATCCCTTCATGCCAACGGAGGCCGCTAAGTTCTTCCGGGCAACTCCGTAAGTAGGAAGTGGTATTTCACAGCGGCCGGGAAGCGATTCCCGGCCGCTTTTCGTTTGGCAGGTAAAAACGTTCCTTGCCCAAGACCCATTCCGAGGCGGCTATTATCGAAGCCGCGGCGAGGACAGAGCGGAATGTTTACAAACTTCGTATCTTACACGAGGCGGATGCGCCCACGCCGCAAATAATTACCCTCCTCACGTCGCTGGCTACGCATTGTCGGCATCTCGTGCGCGGTGTGAAATTTCAAGTCGCGGAATGAGTTTGCCTTGCACGGATAAACGGTTTGTCCGATAAACTGCGGTCAATGCGCAACGATCACGCCAGCCTGCAGCGTTCACCCCGCGATCTCACTCGCTGGCAGAAAGCGCAGGAGCAATTGCTCAGCGGGCGATTCCGACCGGCGCTCTCCGGCTATCGCGACCTGGTGCGGCGGCATCCGGCGATTCCTTCGCTGTGGTTTGAGTTGGGAAATGCCGCGTCGGGGGAATTGGATTTTGCCTTGGCCAATCAGGCGTACCGCAGGGCGTTGGATCTGGCCCCAGGCGATGCCGCCTTGCTGGGCATGATCGGCCATCAATACCAAACTCTCCGGCAATTGGACGATGCCCGCACTTGTTACGAACGCGCGGTCGCCGCGAATCCGGACATAGTGGATGCCCGCATCAACCTGGCCGTCTGGTTTGAGAAGGAGCGTCGCCTCGACGAGGCGTGGGCTTGCGTGGAGGCGTGTCGGGCAAAGCATCCGCGGGATGATCAAGTGCGGTATTTCCGGGCGTTCCTGCTGCAGCGTCGGAAACAGAGTACGCAGGCCGAGACGGAACTGCGCGACTTGATCAAGGACGATCCGCAATATCCATACGTAAAATACGCTGCCCGGCATCTGCTGGGCGTCGTGTTGGATCAGCTCGGCCAGTATGAGGAGGCGATGCGCTGGCTGATCGAAGCCAAGGCGCAGGTGCGCACCATCACCGACACGGCCCTGCTCGAAAATGGGTATGACGAGGGGGATCGGCGTCGGCGGGAATTGCTGGCGGGGCTGACGCCGGAAATGATTCGCCGCTGGCGGCAGGAAGCGCCCGTCACCCCGGAGGGTTACCAGATCGCCTTTCTCGGCGGCCATCCACGCAGCGGCACCACCTTGCTCGAACAAATCCTGGATGCACACCCCGACGTCCTCGCCTTCGACGAGCCGGTGGCGTTTGAGCAGGAAATTATCCGGCAAGTCCATTTGTCGCCGACACCGGGGGCATCGGCGCTGACCACCTTGGACACGCTCCCGGCGGCGCGGCGGGCGATGATGCGCCAGCGCTACGTCAAGAGCCTGTTGCGCGAAATCCCCGGCCAACCCGGCGCCCGCGTGTTGCTGGACAAAAATCCTTCACCCACGATGTCGCTCAACGTCTGGTTGCGGGTGTTTCCCGAGTTGAAAGTCATCATTGCGCTCCGCGATCCGCGGGACGTGGTGATCAGTTGCTTCTTCCTGAACATCATGCTGAACGCCACCAACGCCAACTTCCTCAGCCTGGAGCGAACGGCCAAGCATTATGCCGATCTCATGGACGTCTGGTTGCGCTTGCGCGAGTTGGGCGGATTCGACTGGATTGAGACGCGCTACGAGGATGTCGTGCTGAACATGGCCGAAGAAGGCCGCAAGGCCACGGAATTCCTCGGCCTGACCTGGCACCCTGATCAAGCGCGTTATCACGAAACCGCCCGGCGGAAGGTCTTGTTCGCACCGACCTACCACGATGTGACGCAGCCCGTCTATAACCGGGCGGTGGGGCGGTGGGAGCGTTACGCGACCGCGCTGGAGCCGGTGCAGGCGAAATTGGCGCCGTATTGTCGGGTGTTTGGCTACCGGATGTGAAGAGTGGCCGCCGCAACGTACTGCTCCCGTTGCTGAGGAGCCCAACCCCCGCCCCGCTTGCACTGACACCCTTGATGACAAGCGAGAGGCGCCCGGATTATTTCCGCAGGTATTTCGCCACGGCCTCGCCGCGGGAATGAACGTGCAGTTTGCCGTAGATGCCCTTGATGTGCATGCGCACCGTGTCAATGCTCAAGGCCAGCACGTCGGCGATTTCCTTGTAGGCAATGCCTTCCGCCAGGCGATCCAATACTTCGCGTTCGCGCTGGGAGAGCGTTTCAATTTCCTTTTCCATGCGGCCGCGCTGGTTGAAAAACTGGACGACTTTGCGTGCGATGTGGCCAGTCATGGGCGAGTTGCCGCGATGCACGTCGGCAATGGCCGTGATGATTTCGGCCTGGGGCGTGCGCTTCAGGAGATAGCCGCTGGCGCCGGCGAGCAACGACTTGAAAATCCGATCGCTATCCTCGTAAACCGTGAGCATGAGGATCTGCGCGGAGGGAACCAGTTGCTTGAGTCTGCGGGCACACTCGATGCCGTTCATCTTCGGCAAATTGATGTCGAGGAGAATGACATCCGGCAGGTTGCCCGCCACTTGTGCGAGCGCTTCCTCGGCGCTGCGAAACCGTGCCACACACTGAAAGCCCGGCGTACCGCCGATCTGGGTTGCGAGGTTGTCGCGAATCCAGTCGTCATCCTCGATGATGGCAATGCGGATGGGCATGTTTCGTTCCGGCGCTTCAGTATGCTGCGCGGCCCGGCTTTGTCCAACCCCACAAACATGTGTCGTTCGATTGGACTTCACGATCAGGGCAGCGGCGCCTCCAGGGTGATGGTGGTGTCGTGGCCGGGCGTACTCTCGATTCGCAACGAACCGCCGATTCGAAGCAGGCGCGCGCGCATGTTGACCAACCCGTCGCCGCCCGGATGCGCCCGGTCGGCGGCGAAGCCGCGGCCATTGTCTGTAATGACAATGGTGAGCTGATTCCCGGTCACCGCGAGCCGAATGCGCGTCTCGGTGGCCCCGGCGTGTTTGAGGATGTTCTGCAAGGCTTCCTTCACTGCCATAAAGAGGTTATGCCGGTATTCCGTGGGGAGCGTGTGCTCGGGGAGCGACGACGGCAGGTCCAGTCGGCAGCGCACGCCGGTGTTTTGAAAATACTCCTGCGCGTAGTGGAAGATGTAGTTGGCCAGATGGTCGAGCGTGTCGTTCTTGGGATTGATCGTCCACACGATCTCGTCCATGGCGCGGGTGATGTCACGCGTGGTGCGGGCGATCATATGGATGTGGGGCCGGGCCGCATTCGCGTCGGTTTCGCGTTCGACCTGTTCAGTGATCATGGCCACCTTCGTCAGGCGCGAGCCGACGTCATCGTGCAGATCGGAGGCGATGCGGATGCGGAGTTGTTCAATCTCGCGCAAGCGCCGCACGCGGGTCTGGTAAGCCCATGCGAGCACGAGGGCGGGCACGGCCAGCAGGGCGAGTTTGAACGACCAAGTTTGCCAGAATTGCGGGAGCACGAGCAGGGGGAGGGTGGCGCCGATTTCGTTCCAGACGCCGTCGTTGTTGGCGGCGATCACGGTGAATCGGTAACGTCCCGGCGCGAGGTTATTGTAGGTGACCCGGCGTTCCGTTCCGGCGGCCGTCCACTCTTGGTCCAGGCCTTCAAGGCGATGGCGGAACCGGACTTTTTCGGGCACTTGCAGGCTCAGAGCAGTGTAGTGAATCTCCAGGTCGCCGCTGCCCGCGGGCACGGTAACACTGGCGGGAACCGAGTTGAGCAGGTAGCCTGTCCGCAATAGATGTGACCCGGCGCGGACTTCCTCGATCCAAACCGGCGGCGGCTGTGCATTGAGACGCAGGTCCGGTTGGACGGCCACGACACCGCGGATCGTGGGAAACCAAATCTGCCCGTCCGGGGTTTTCCAACCGGCGGGTTTCGCCACGCCGTTGCACTGCACGGTGGTCAGCCCGTCCGCTCGCACAAAATGTGTGCTGGTCAGCGCCGGGATCGTGCCCTGGTCAAGCGCGGCAAACTCCGGCTTGCTGACCCGGAAAATCCCCCGGCGGCAACTCATCCACAAATAATTCCGGTCATCCTCGACGATCTCGTAAATCTCGTCGCTGAACAACCCTTGGGCCGTTGTGTAGCGACGCCATTGACCCGTGCGCCAGCGGTTCAGGCCGCCGGTTTTCGTGCCGACCCACAGCGTTTCGTCGTTGTCTTCGTAAATGGCGTTAATGTCGTTGGGTGGCAAATTGTCGCGATCCGTGATGTTTTCAAATTTGCCGTCGGCCCAGCGGCTCAAGCCGCCATCGGTGCCGATCCAGATGGGGCCGGCGCGGGATTCACAGAGGGCGGTGATATTGTCGCCCGGCAGGCCATTGGTGGCGGTGAAGGTTTGAAGCGCGCCGTCGCGCAGAAGATTCAGGCCTTTGCTGGTGCCGATCCACAGCCCGCCGGCTTGGTCCTGGTGAATGACGCGAACGGGGGCGGTGATCATTCCCGCCGGTCGGACGAAATCATTGGTGCCGCCCGGCTTGATCCGGTTGACGATGCCGGGGTAATCCATGCCGACATATAAACTGCGGTCCCGGCCTTCGAACAGCGACAACACTGTGTCTTGTGTCAGGCCGTTTGTCACGGTGATGGCGGAGAAGCGTCCGTCGTGCAGTTGGTTCACGCCGCCGCCCCAGGTGCCGAGCCACAAGCCGCCGGACGTGTCTTCGCGAACGGAGGTCACGTTGTTGCAGTTCAAACCGTCCTGCATGGTGTAGGTGACGAAACGGGCCGGGGTGAGGCGATAGAGCCCGTCGCGCCCGCCGACCCAGAGGTTTTGTTCGCGGTCTTCGAACAGGGTGTAGATGAGGTCGTTTATCGGCGAAGGGTTCAACCACCACGGACTCAAAGTTCCATTGACGCGGCGGGTCAGGCCGCCATACGTGCCAACCCAGAGCTGACCCGTGGAGTCTTCATAGAGGCAGGTGGTGATCTTCTCGGGCATACTCTTGTTGGCCGCGTAACTGCCGAGTTTGCCGTCGGTCAGGCGGAGCAGGCCGTCTGTCGCTCCCAGCCAGAGCCGACCCTGCCGGTCTTCGCACACGGCTTTCAACACTCCGGACACCGGCCCGCTGCCGAAGTTGTTCGGGCTGACCAACCCATCGGGATTGATGCTCACCAAACCAGTCACCGTGGCCACGCGCAGAAGGCCCCGCGCATCCTCGCAAAGCGCCTTTACCGAATTTTCCCGCAAGAACTCGCTCCCGGTGAACCGGGTAAAGCGCCCCGCCCGGAACCGCGACAACCCTCGGTCGCCGCCCAGCCAGAGGCTACCTTCACGGCTTTCCAGGAGGCATTGGATTTGATTCCCCGGCAGACCATCCGTCGCCGTGAACCGGGTGAAGACCCCGTCCTTAAAGCACGTCACGCCGTTGCTCTCGCTCGCAATCCATAGCCCGCCATCCCGGCTGACCGCCAGCGCCGTGATCCACGCATGCTTCAGTTCCGGCGCCGCCGCGTCGTCCAGTGGCAAGAATCGGACCCCGTCAAAGCGCGCCAACCCTGCCCGCGTCCCCACCCAGAGATAGCCATCGGGGGTTTGCGCGATCGCGTGAACGGTGTTGTGGGGCAATCCCTCGTCGGTCTGCCAAACCCGTACGTTGTAGCGTGCGGTGCTGTTGGTCTTCGGGTCGGCCGCCCGGGCCGGTGCGGCCATCAGCAGCAAGGTCAGCACTAGTGGCCACCGTATTACCAGAGCGGTGTCGGAATGGCCGGTAAATCTCATGTGTCGCGGTTGGCAAGGTAGCGGTGGGCCGCCGCCTTGACAAAAGAATCCGGAGTCATTCCTCGCCGCCCAACGGCGGTGACCACCGCGGATTTACGACATGAATATGTGCGGGCGGCAGGGCTTAATGAGTTTGCGGCATGGCTGGGATGACCTAGTTTAGGTCCATGTTTCCGCGGTGGATGCGAACCAGCGCATCGAACAATTCCTTGAAGAACTCAGTATCCATCCCGTCCGCAGGCGCGCGGGCGAGCGGAGATGGTGGGTTCACCCTGATCGAGCTGCTCGTGGTGATCGCCATTATCGCGATTCTCGCGGCGATGTTGCTCCCCGCGCTCGGGAAGGCCAAGGAGAAGGCCTATAACACGCAGTGTCTGAACAATCTGAAACAACTGAGCCTTTGCTGGGTCATGTATTCCGGCGACAACAACGAAGTGCTGGTGAAGAACTGGACCATCGGGGTCCAAGCGGCGCCGTGTGCTTGGATCGTGGGCGATGCCTCATCCGATGCGCCGGCGACGCAAACCAACAACATCCGCAACGGCACCCTCTTTCAATACAACGGCTCCCTCGGAATTTACAAGTGTCCCGCCGACCGGGCGAAGATAATCGGCACGGCGAGTGCGCCCCGCGTGCGCAGTTATTCCTTAAGCACGGCCATGAACTGGGTCAACATTGCGGACGCCTCCTATTGGAGCCAGGCGGATGGCTATAATCCAACGCCCAGCCAGCCCCGCAGCCCGTACAAAACCAGCCAGTTGATTTCACCCGGCGCTTCGCAGGCATCGTTGTTCCTGGATGAACACGAGGACAGCATCGACAACGGCGCGTGCGGCATCTATCCCCTCGGCACCGGAGCAACTCCGTACGTCGGGTACTGGAATGTCCCGGCCACGCGGCACGGAAGAGGATGCGTATTGTCGTTCGGCGATGGTCATGCTGAGTATTGGAAATGGAAAGGACCGTACATTTTTCAACCCGTCGCCACTCTTAAGTTCAACACCACCCCAGCCTCCGATCCGGATGCGCTGCGAATCCAGAGAACCGTGCCGTTGGTTTATTAGCGCCTGATGGGCATGAGGACTCCTTGCCGAATGATTTTGACCCAATACTGAAACTTAAACAACCAAACCAAAGGAAAGAGTATGAATTCGAAAATCAACCGACCAAACGTTCACTCCGGATGGCGCAATCCGTTAGAAAAACTCCGGCGATCCCTGCTGACTTGTGCCGTATTCATCCTAGTGACCGCCAGCGCTTTCGCTCAGTCCATTTCCCCGGCAGTGACCAATATCTGGCGGCTCCCCGCCGGCGTGGAGCCGGACTTCCTCGCTGCCGCAGATGGTCTGGTTCGCGGCGCGGCCATCAATCCGGTGAACGGCAACGTGGTTTATGCCAGCCGGGCTGCATTTGGCAACCACATTGCCGTGGTGGATGCAGCCACGGGATTTGTTTCCAACCTCTTGAGTAGCGCGGGGGTTTCGGGCGGCACCCTGGCTTTGGTCGGCGTGAAGGTAGCGGATGATGGCGTGGTCTATGCCGCGAACTTGGCCGGCGCGACCTCCACATTGAAGATCTACCGCTGGGACTCCGACGCAACGACGGACGATCCGGTGAACGTCTTTAACTTTGCCGGCGTGACGACGCGCTATGGCGACGCCATGGACTTGCGCGGGTCGGGAGTAAGTACCGAGATCATTATCTCAGGATCGGGCGGCAACAAGGTCGCTCTGTTCACCACCACGGACGGCACCAACTTCAACGCCGCTTTGGACGAGTTTGGAGTCCTCACCAATTACATGAAGGAGATTCCGTATCCGGCTGGCCTCAGTGCCGGGGATCTGGGCAAAGGCATCGCATTTGATGGGACGAACAATGCCTTCTACGCCAAGAAGGACGGCACCACCCCGCTGCGGTACCTCACGTATGATCCGGTCGCGCTTACAGCAACGAATGGAGTCAGCCTCGCTGTGGATGCCCGATTGGTCGGTCTCGACATCGGCGTGACCAACGGATTCAAGGTGGCCGCGGGTGTTCTGTATGGCTCTGGAACGGCTTTGACCCCCGATCAGCACCGCGCCCGATTCTGGGATGTTACGGTCACCAACGCGCCCCAGTTGATCTTCGACGACCCGCTCCAGCAACCCAATCCCACTTATTTTGCGAATGCCAATGCCATCGGGGCGGCTGACGCCCAGAACGGGCGCATCGTGGTCCTCGAACCCAACAATGGCATCGCCCTCTATCAACTCTATCTCGTTACGAATCCGCCTCCTGCCATCACCGCCCAACCCGTCGGGAATACGAACGTTCTTACGGGCGGATTTTACACGCTGAATGTTGGCGCCTCCGGGAGTAATCTTAAGTATCAATGGTGGCTCAACAACAATCCGGTCGCGCTGGCAACCAATGCCACCCTCAACCTGACGAATATCACCGATGCCGAGGCTGGCCTGTACTTCATCGCGATCACCAATTCCGGCGGATCGGCAATAAGTTCCAACGCCGAAGTGGCGGTGCTGCCCTCGGTGCTGACGCCGGTCGCTGCCAAAATCTGGCAATTGACCCCGGGCAGCCGCAGCTATCTGACCTCGGATAACACCCAACGCGGCATGGCCTTTAACGCGTTGAGCAATCACCTGCTGATCGTGAATCGTGCGGTCGCTCCGAGCATCAATGTGCTGGATGCCGCCACCGGAAATAATCTCACCAACTTGGATCTGACTGGCGTCGGCGGTCAGTCAGGCGAAACCTTCCCGATCAACATGGTGGGCGTGGCGGAAGACGGCGCGATTTACGCTTGTAATCTCACAACCACGGGCGGCGGCTTCACGCTTTATCGCTGGGCCGACGAAAATCCAACCACCCAAGCCACCATTGCGTACGGGCCCGACTTCGCCGCCAGCGAACGGATTGGCGATACCTTCGCGGTTCAGGGTGCGGGCGTGAACACCCGGCTTCTTGCTTCCACTCGCAACGGAACGGTCGTGGTCGTATTCACGACCGTTGACGGGGTGACTTTCACCGCCAACACCGTTGATGTCGCAACCGGTCCCAACCCGGCCCCGGCCGGATTTGCGGGCCTCGGCCTGGCCGCCGGTGGTGGTGATACGTTCTGGGGAACCTCTGGCACGTTCCTGTTGCGCAAAGTAATCTATGACCTTGCCAACGGCACCAATGACGTCCAGTTGGCGCAAGGCGGCCAAACCGGTAATAATATCGGGGTGGATATGGTAAACAACTTCGTGGCCGACACCGGGACCGGGGATACCCCCTCCAATCTACGCATTCTTGACGTTCAGGACCCGACGGCTGGGGGCGTGCTGGTTGATCAGGAATTCTTTGGCTCGGACAATGACAACATCAATGGCACAGGCGCGGTTGCGTTTGATGTCCCGGGCGGTCGCCTCTTCGCGCTCGATTCCAACAACGGGTTGATGGCGTTGAAGTACGCGCCGCGGCTCTATTCCACGGCCAGCGGCAGCGGCACGATCCTCACATGGACCGGCCCGGGAACATTGCAATCCGCCTCAAGTCCGTCTGGCTCATTCAGCGACATTGTGACCACCAGTCCGTACACGAACACGGGCGCCAGCGCTGCATTCTTCCGCGTGCGGCGCTGAGGTAGGCAAAACATTCAAACCACGAAACCGGGACGCAAGTCCCGGTTTCTTCTTGTCGGCGTTATGGATCGCGAATTGTCAGGCACTGGGGGGAATCGGGCTGAACGGGGTGGGGGAGGAATAATGAAATGCCGGCGCTATCCCGACGGGAATTAGCCACGTCGGGAGGTTTGGCTTGGTCCGCTGACTTCGTGGCTAGAATCGGGTTACGCGCAGGCGAACGTAAGAAGTGATGCTGGCACTGGCAGTCACCGCCAGGCGAACGGTGATCCGTTCCACGCTGTCCTCGTCAATCGAGGCCACCTGTTCAAACAGCGCGGGGTTGGCCTGCCAGGATCCCAGATCGGTGGAAGTCTCCAGCGACAGGATGACATCCGTGGCGGTTTTAAGCCGGGTATAGGTAAGCGTGAAGTGGTCATTCTCCATTCGTGGGGCGAAAGGGTTCGGGTTGGCGGTTTTTGGCAGCAGGCCCAGCGCGTATTCCATCAGATTCGCCAAACCGTCTTGATCGGGATCCGCCAAGTCGCTGCTGACCCGGGGGTCGTTCAGTTCGGTGGCCGTGAAACTCGCAACCCGCCAACCATCCACGGGTTGATCATGGAGGGCAACCGTGGCGTTGCTGACTGGGGAGAGTGTGTAGTTGAGAGATGTTTGCAGCGTCAACGTCACGGTCTCCTC
The DNA here is from genome assembly GCA_020848635.1 of Limisphaerales bacterium. GTDB lineage: Bacteria > Verrucomicrobiota > Verrucomicrobiia > Limisphaerales > JADLHS01 > JADLHS01. The sequence continues at coordinate 2,419 of JADLHS010000499.1, read as the reverse complement.
GCCTTCCGCCAAAGCATCAGGGATCGGGCTGACCAAAAGGTTCGTGGCCGTCGCACCCGCCTGAAGCACGATGCTGCCGGGCAACATGGCATAATCCACGCCCGGCGTCGCGGTGCCGTTGACCGTGTAATTGATCGTCACCGTCGGATTCGTGTCGCCGCTGCGGACAAACGAAAACCGCGCCGGGTTGGTGGGGTATTCTCCCGCCGCGGCGTCACTGGCCACCACTTCGATCGTGGGCGGCGGGGGTGTGACTGCCGCGCCGCCAATGCCAAAAAATCGCACGCCGTCCGCGACGCAATAGGCCCCGACTGCCGTGTTGTCGTTGCGGATGATGACGCTGCCGCTGGTGCCGGCGGTAAAGTTTGTGGTCATGATTTTGAACCAGCCGCCGCTGCTGACTTTTTGATTCAGGAGCACGCGATTCGTGCCGGCGGAATGGATGACATCCACCGGTGTGTTGGTGGCACGGTTCGAGGATTCCACCCACCAGAGATAAACCTCATACGTGCCGTTGGTCGGCAAAGTGGGCGTGTAGCGGACCCACCGCTGGCCCTTGGCGGTGGCGCCATCCAGCAAATAGTCGCCATTCAAGCCGCCGGCATTGGCGCCGGATGACCACCCGCCGGAGTTGGCCGTCCCCGGGTCCGTCTCGTCCATGATGATGCCGTTGGTGGCCGCCGTGGCGGCCGTCCAGGAGAGCAATTGGCCGTCAGCCCGCAATTGCGCGGCCAGTTTTGCCGGGTTGAGTTGTTGAACGGGCACGTTGTCATCAATCGCGAACGCCGCCGCCACCCCCGCCGCGTGACTCGTCATCATGAACACCGGTTCCATCCGGCACGACGCGAAGGCCACATGGCTTGCCGAGAGCGCGAAGGTGGCGAAAACGTTTTGGCACTCCCCGGTCTTCGGAATGAGCGCGCGATAACTGATCGGATACGGATAGGGTGGGGTGCCCCCGATGCTGCCTTCCCAGCGCGAGAAGTTTCCGGCGGCGAGGCGCTGTACGCCGTGGGAGTCAATCTGGTAACGGGCGAGGCAGATGCCGTCTGGTGCCGTGATCCGCGATTCACAATTTGCCTGCGTCATCACGTAATCGCTCACCATGCGCCGCGCCTCGCGGACGTAGATTTGCCACGGCCAGCCGCCGGTGTCCTTGAACTCGTCCTTGGCGAGGCCCCACGATTGCGCCTCCGTGTTCAAGTTCGCCGGCAGGTTCGTGCTCGTCGCGTAGAAATACAGCAGGCCGCGGATATAATCTTCGTGCTGTTGGCGCAGGGTGGCGCGTCCGGCATGGGTGTTGGTCGCCCAAGTGTAATTGTAGCCGATGTAATCGGTCGAGAGTTCGTCGCGCGCGTTGATGTCGGTCTTGCCATTCGGAATGATGGTTTGAATGTCAATGACATTGGCGAGCGTGACACTGCCATTGACCGCGAGGCGGTTGGTGATGTAGCGGCGCACGAGTTCGTAATTGGCGGCGGAATAATTTGTCGGTGCGGTGATCGCGATCTTGTTGGTCGCATTCTGCGTCAGGCACAGACGAAAGTTGTAGGCCTGCAGCCGCTGGTCCCCGTCGCCAACGCGGCCGCCGGTGTTAGTGCCGACCAATGGCAGCAGACCGCTGGCCGGACTGCCGGGGATCACGTAGGGATCGTAGCTGTACGCTCCACCCAGCGCCCGGATGCCGGCGAGGGTTTCGTTGTAAACATTTGTGCCCTCCCGGCCCCAGGTGAAGGTCACGCCTGCGGCCGCCAACAGGTCGCCTTCGTAGCTCGTGTCAATAAACTGCTTCGCCCGAAAGACCGAGCCGTCTTCCATCGTGATCTGCGTGATACGGTTGCTCACCAAGGTGGCAGTGGCGAGCAGTTGATTGGGGTAAACCGGCACGCCGGCCTCGGCGAGCATTTGGCCGAAAAGCATTTCCGCGACGTGCGGTTCGAACCAGAGGACGAGGTTGCCCGAGCCATACGCTTGACCGACGCGGCGGTAGAACTCGCGTGAAACGCCGCCCACGTAGCTGGTATCGTTGCCCGGCCCGATGTCCGTCACGCCCAACCCGCTGGCGGTCATCCCGCCAACGTGGTTGTTTTGGGTCAGGAGTACGACCGATTTGCCGAGTCTTGCCGCCGCGACCGCCGCCACCACCCCGCCTGACGTGCCGCCATAAACGCAGATGTCGCTTTCGACGATGTTGGGGGCAGTCTGGGCCGCGGAGGCAGCGAGGCAGATGGCGAGGACAAGACTGAGGGAACGACAAACAGATTTCACGACGAAAGCAAGGTTGCCGTAGTTTTCCGGATGGCGCAACTGGCGGTCGGAAATCGGGCTCACATATTTATGTCATCCGCCTTGCCACATATCCCTTGAACAAACTTGGAAAGGCGGTGTATAAGCGGTCTAGTCAATCGGAAAACCTAGA
>JADLHS010000498.1 GCA_020848635.1 Limisphaerales bacterium | reverse complement strand
TGGGTGACATTGCGCAACTCCCGAATGTTTCCCGGCCAGGCGTAATTCTGAAGCGCAGCGACGCCGGCGCGCGTCAAACGCGGTTTTGGGCAGCGCAATTCTTTCACGGACAACTCGACGAAGTGCTTTGCCAAAAGCGGGATGTCGTCCTTCCGTTCGCGCAGGGGGACGACGTGGATCGGGAAAACGTGCAGCCGGTAATAGAGGTCCTCCCGAAAGCGACCCGCCGCCACCGCTTTCTTTAAATCGCGATTGGTGGCCCCGACGATGCGCACGTTGGCAAGCCGCGTCCGGTCGTCTCCAACGCGCTCGTAGCGCTTCTCCTGCAATACGCGCAGCAGTTTGCTCTGCATTTCCGGCGGCACCTCCCCGATCTCATCCAGAAACAATGTTCCGCCTTCGGCGGTTTCAAACCGCCCCGCGCGGTCTTTGATGGCCCCGGTAAAAGCGCCCCGGACGTGGCCGAAGAACTCGCTTTCAAAGAGGTCTTTTGGGATGGACGCGCAGTTGACGCGAACTAGCGGGCGGTCTTTGCGCGGGCTGCGACGGTGAATTTCGCGCGCAACCAATTCCTTGCCCGTGCCGGTGTCACCCATGATGAGCACGGAGGCTTCCGTCGGCGCCACCAAGTCAATCTGGCTGATGATTTGCCGCAGCGCGGAACTTTGGCCGATGAGATCGCCGAAGGCTTTGGCCTCCACCACTTCTTCCTGCAAGTAGGTGTTCTGCAATTCGAGTTGCGCCTTGAGCCGCTGGATTTCCTCAAAGGCCCGCGCGTTGGCAATGGCGGCGCCGATGTGGTCGGCAAAGATTCGGCCCCAAGGCCGCGACTCTTCCGGTATATCATCGCGTGTGAATCCAACGATGACACCCAGAATTTCGCTTTTGAAAATGATCGGACTCGCGGCAATTCCACGAACCCCCTCGGCTTTCAGCCAGTCAAATCCAACCAATTCGCCCGACAGTTTTTCCAAGTCCCGGTGGAGACGCTGCTCACCCGTCGCCGCCGCGATCCCGAGGAAGCCCATTCCCAAAGGGATCCGGGCGTTGAGATCACCAAACCGCGCCGTATCCTGCCCGGAATTGGAAAGCGATACGCCCTTGCCCGCCACCAAGTGCAGACAACGCGACTGGTCGGCGCATTCCGGCCGGCGTGGGCAGGTGGAACAAAGGTCGCCTTTATCCAGCAGCCAAATCTGCACACACGCCAGATTGGGGCGCTCCACCGCGCGCCGCACAAGTTTTTCCAGAAGCTGCTCCAGCGATTGTTCGTGGGCGATTTCCAAAAGCAACCGTGCCGCATGATTGGGATCGAACCGGCTATCGCTTGTGGATTCCATAACGAGCGAAAGGTGTCAGGCATTAGACGATTCGTCGAAGCTAAAGCGAGACGAACTTTTGGACGTTCAATATTTCAACCCAATCGGATTGCACTTGCCGATTTTGATTGGCGCTTGTCATCAGCAGGTTATGAACTGTCGCAGCCGCCTGGCATGACCGTTGCGTGGAAGAGCTTGCAGTCAAGGCAAAGTCGAAAATATGAACGCAAACCGAGTCAAGCCGCCGACCGTTGAAGTTGGCGAAGCAAATTTTGACGCGGAAGTTGTGAGGTCAGACCAGCCGGTGCTGGTGGCGTTTCTAGCCCCATGGAGTCGGCCCTGCCAAGTGATCAAGCCGGTGCTGGCTCAGGTTGCGTTGGCCTGCGCCGGGAAGTTGAAGGTTCTCGAGGTCAACGCCGATGACCATCCCGGTCTCGGCGTGGACTATGAGGTTCAGTCTGTTCCAACCCTGCTCTATTTCGTTGCCGGAAGTCTCCGCGCCAGAATTGTTGGGACCGCCAGTAAAGAAGCAATTTTTTCCAAACTGCTCTCGGTCTGCGGCGGCGATTTCAAATCCATCACTTTCAACCCAGACCAGGGAAAATGATCCCCATCATTGCTAAGCGCCGTACGAAGCCGACGTTACCCCGTTACTCCGCAGAACGAACGCGTCATCTCGTGAACTCTTTCTGCGACGCTCCCGAAGCGGAGCGTGTCTCTCTTGTGGTCGTTTTCAATGAGTGGGAGTTCGCCGCCAACCCGAAGGGCCGGACCGGGGGTGGGCGCGGGGTGGCCAGTTCGGAACTTGCTCACGGCCAGCATCATTGCCGGTTCGTTGTGGATGGCAAACCAATCTTGACCCAAAGGAAAACATCATGACACGTATCGACGACAATGAGGGCATTTCACGCCTCGCCGTGAGTTGAATCCACTCATGAATCCCGCTCCGATTACGTGCTCACCTCCTTGAATTTATGAAAATCAAATTCCAGACAGCTCCGGCCTACTTTGTTCAATTGCGAGTGGCCGTGGTGGCCCTCGGCGGCGGACTCTGGCTGACCGCCTGCTCGCGCCAGATTCAAGCTCCGCCGCCGCCCGCGCCTGAAGTCGCGACGGTGACAGTGGCCCGGCAGCAGGTGTTGCTGACCACCGAACTGCCCGGACGCACGTCGCCGTATCGCATCGCGGAAATCCGCCCCCAGGTTAACGGTCTTATTCAAAAGCGCCTGTTTATCGAAGGCGCCGACGTTCAGGTCGGCCAGGAGCTTTACCAAATTGATCCGGCCACCTTCCAAGCGGCGCTCGATAATGCCAAGGCCGCCCTCGGTCGGGCGGGCGCCAATCTTCCCGCCCTCCGTTCACGGGCGAATCGCTTTAAGGAAGCCCTGGCCGACAAGGCGGTCAGCCAGCAGGATTTCGATGATGCGGATGCCGCGCTGAAACAAGCCGAGGCCGACGTTCAGTACTACAAGGCGATGGAGCAGACGGCGCGCATCAATCTCGAATACGCCCATGTCGTCGCGCCTATTTCCGGCCGCATCGGAACGTCCACCGTGACGGATGGCGCGATCGTTACGGCGTATCAACCCGTTGCTCTCGCCACCATTCAACAACTGGATCCCATCTACGTGGATGTGCCCCAGTCCACCGCCGATTTGCTGCGCTTGCAGCGTCGCCTGGCGGAGGGGCGGTTCACCCTCGATGGGACGAACGCGAGCAAGGTGCAACTCCGGCTCGGCGACGGCACCAAGTATCCGCTGGAAGGGACGTTGCAATTCCGCGACGTCTCGGTGGATTCAACCACCGCTTCCGTGATTCTGCGCGCGGTCTTTCCCAACCCGAACGGCGTGCTCCTGCCGGGCATGTTTGTGCGCGCGGTGGTGAAAGAAGGCCTCAACGACGAAGCCATCATGATTCCGCAGCAAGCGGTCTCCCGCGATCCGAAGGGGAATCCTGTGGCGCTGCTCGCGGATGCCGCGGGCAAAGTAGAACAGCGCAAGCTCAATCTGGATCGCGCCATTGGCAATCAATGGCTCGTTGCTTCAGGCTTGGCTCCTGGGGATCGCGTGATTGTGGAGGGAATGCAAAAGGTTCGCGCCGGCATGGAGGTGAAAGTCATGCCTTTTGCCGCCCCGCAACCGTCGCCGGAGAAGCCCGCGCCGACCGCCGCACCAGCGAAGTAAGGGGAATCCATTTTATGTTATCAAGATTCTTTCTGGAGCGTCCCGTTTTTGCCTGGGTGATCGCCATCATTTTGATGGTGGCGGGCGGCCTCGCCATCTCCAACCTGCCGATTTCGCAGTATCCGCCCATCGCGCCGCCCTCGATCGCCATCAGCGCGTTCTATCCGGGGGCGTCGGCGGAGACGGTTGAGAACAGTGTCACGCAGATCATCGAACAGAAGATGACCGGCTTCGATAAGATGCTCTATCTGTCGGCGACGAGTGATTCGTCGGGCGCCGCCCGCGTCGAACTGACCTTCGCGCCGGGGACAGATCCCGACCTTGCCTGGTCGCAAGTGCAGAACAAACTGCAACTCGCGATGGCCAGTTTGCCGGAGGTGGTCCAACGCTCCGGCGTCAAAGTCAGCAAGAGCACGCGGAACTATCTGTTGATCTTGGGTCTGACCTCGGTGGATGGGAGCATGGACGGAAACGATTTGCGGGACTATGCCCAGTCCAGTTTGGAGAAAGTGCTTTCGCGGGTGCCAGGCGTGGGGGAAGTGGAGGTTTTCGGCAGCCAATACGCCATGCGCATCTGGCTCAACCCCGACAAACTGACGGACTATCAGATGACGGTTCAAGATGTCGTCATGGGGATGAAGGCTTACAACGTCGAAGTGTCCGCCGGTCAATTCGGCGGAGCGCCCGCCGTGGCTGGCCAGCGTCTGAATGCCGCCATCGTGGTTCAGAGCCTGCTTAAGACGCCGGAAGAGTTTGCCGCCATTCCCCTGCGCACCAACCCGGATGGCTCGATCGTGCGGATCCAGGATGTGGGGCGTGCGGAACTGGGAACCGAGGCCTACGACATCCAGGGTTTCTTCAACGGTAAACCTTCCGCCGCCCTGGCAATCCGGCAGGCAGCGGGCGCCAATGCCTTGGATACGGCCAAGGCAATCCGGGCGAAGCTGGAAGAGATGAGCCATTTTTTCCCTGCGGGCGTGAAGGTCGTTTATCCTTACGACACCACCCCCTTCGTCCGGGTGGCCATCGGCGAAGTGGTCAAGACCCTTTTCGAGGCGATCCTGCTGGTCTTTCTCGTGATGTATCTGTTTATGGGCAACCTGCGCGCCACCTTGATCCCAACCATCGCCGTGCCGGTGGTAATCCTCGGAACGTTCGCAGTGTTGGGGTTCTTTGGTTACTCCATCAACATGCTGACCATGTTCGCCATGGTGCTGGCCATCGGCCTGCTCGTGGACGACGCCATCGTCGTGGTGGAGAATGTGGAGCGCATCATGAGCGAGGAAGGGCTCTCCCCCTTGGAAGCGACGCGCAAGTCCATGGACCAAATCACCAGCGCCCTGATCGGCATCGGGTTGGTGCTCTCGGCGGTCTTCGGGCCGATGATCTTTTTTGGCGGATCAACGGGCGTCATCTATCGGCAGTTTTCAGTGACCATCATCGCGGCCATGCTCCTCTCGGTGTTGGTGGCGTTGGTCCTGACGCCGGTGCTGTGCGCCACGCTTCTCAAGCCCGTGCCCAAGGGCCATGAACCAGCGGAGGCCGGCGTATGGTTCATGCGTCCGTTCTTCCGATGGTTCGACCGCATCTTTTTTCGCGGACGAGATCGGTATCTGCAATTGGTTGGCCATTCGCTGGCCCACAAACTGCGCTACGTCGCGGTCTTCCTGGTGGTCGTGGCGGCGATGGGTTTTTTTTTCAAACGGATGCCCACGGCCTATCTCCCGGATGAAGATCAAGGCATCCTGATGGTGCAGGCCATGCTTCCCGCCAACTCAACTCTTGAGCAGACGGAAAAGGTCATGGAGGGAGTTAAGGACTATTTTCTGAATGATGAACAAGACGCGGTGGAATCCTGCATGACAGTCTCCGGTATGAACTTCGCCGGTCGCGGCCAGAACGCCGGTCTCGCCTTTGTGAAACTCAAGGATTGGAATCTTCGCGAACGGCCGGAACTGAAGGTCGTCCCCGTGGCCGGCAGAGCCTCGGCGGCCTTTGCCAAAATCCGGAATGCCATGGTGTTTGCCTTCGCGCCGCCGGCGGTCATTGAACTGGGGATGGCCAAGGGATTTGATTTTCAGCTTCTCGACCGCGGCGGTGTGGGCCACGCAGAATTGATGGCCGCCCGCAATCAAATCCTCGGCATGGCCGCCACGGAGCCCGCCATGACGAAAGTCCGGCCAAACGGCCTGGAAGATGTGCCGGAATATCGGGTGGATGTGGATTGGGACCAGGCCGGCATGTTGGGTGTCCCCATCACCTCGATTCATAATACCATCTCCGCAGCCTTTGGCAGCGCGTATGTGAATGACTTCATTCAAGGCGGACGCGTGAAACGCGTTTATGCCCAAGCCGACGCCCCTTATCGCATGTTGCCGCAGGATCTGGAAAAGTTGTATGTGCGAAATGCTACAGGAAAGATGGTGCCATTTTCCGCCTTTGCGGCCGGGCACTGGACTTCCGGCTCCCCGAAGCTGGAACGCTTCAATGGCTTTCCCTCACTGAACATCCAGGGGGAAGCCGCCCCGGGGCGGAGTTCCGGCGAAGCCATGGTGGCCATGGAAGGCTTCGTGCAGAAGCTGCCGAAAGGAATCGGTTCCGACTGGACCGGACTTTCCTATCAGGAACGGCAGGCGGGGTCGCAGACTGGACTGCTATATGCCTTTTCGGTGCTGGTGATTTTCCTCTGTCTCGCCGCCTTGTATGAAAGCTGGCCCATTCCCATCTCCATCCTTCTGGCATTGCCGTTGGGGGCCATCGGGGGTGTGCTCGCTTCGACCTTTCGAGGCATGCCCAATGACGTTTATTTCCAAATCGGTCTTTTGACCACCCTCGGCTTGACGACCAAGAATGCCATCCTGATCGTACAATTCGCCAAAGACCGCGTGGACGAAGGGATGGGATTGATCGAGGCAACGCTCGAAGGCGCAAAACTCCGGCTGCGCCCCATCATCATGACCTCGCTGGCCTTCGGCTTTGGCGTCCTGCCGCTGGCGTTTGCAAACGGCGCGGGTGCCGGCGCACAAAAGGCCATTGGCACTGCCGTCCTGGGTGGCGTGGTGACCTCAACGTTCCTCGTCACCATCTTTGCGCCGCTTTTCTATGTGGTAATCCAAAAGACCCTTGGCAAACGCACCCAGCACCCAGCAACCAAGAACGCCGCGTCAACCCCATCGGCAGATCAATAACATGAACAAGAGCCTGCTTCTTCCCTTGGTTGGACTGGCCGTCATCATGGCCGGTTGCACCATGACGCCGAAATACAACCGACCGACTGCTCCCGTCCCGGTCGCTTGGCCAACAGGTCCAGCCTACTCCGCCCCGCTCGCAACCACCAACCTTCAACTTCTCGATTGGCGGGAATTCTTCACCGACGCGAAGTTGCGCCAAGTCATCGGGATGGCCTTGACGAACAATCGCGATCTGCGGTTGGCCGCCTTGAACGTGGAACGCTCCCGGGCCCTCTACGGCATCCAACGCGCCGAACTGTTGCCGGTGGTCAACGCCACCGGCAGTGGGATCAAACAGCGGGTGCCCGCCGATCTTTCGAGCACGGGCAGCCGGCAGACCGTGGAACGCTACGATGCCAATCTCGGCGTTGCGGCGTGGGAGATTGATTTTTTCGGCCGCATCCGCAGCCTGACCGATCGGGCGCTGGCGGAATATCTCGCCACCGAGCAGGCCCGCCGCAGTACCCAAATACTGCTGGTGTCTTCGGCGGCTCAGGCGTACTTGGCCCTGGCCGCGGATCGGGAGAATCTCGCCTTGTCCAAGACCACCCTCGCGGCGCAGCAAGGCGCGTATGATTTGGTGAAACGGCGGCATGACCTTGGGCTGGCCACCGAACTGGACCTGTATCGCGCGCAAACGCCGGTTGATATCGCCCGTCGGGATGTCGCCCGGTATGTGCAACAAGTCGCGCAAGATGAAAACGCCTTGAACTTGCTGGCAGGTGTTTCGGTGCCGAGCGGGCTTTTGCCAACGGAGTTGGAGCGCATTTGTCCGCCCGAGGCGTTGGCGCCCGGTTTATCCTCCGCAGTACTTCTGTGCCGGCCCGATGTGCTGCAAGCCGAGGACCTGCTCAAGGCGGCCAATGCCGACATCGGGGCCGCGCGGGCCGCGTTTTTTCCGCGCATTTCACTTTCAACGGCCATCGGCACCGCCAGCAGCGATCTCTCCGGCCTTTTCAAAGCCGGTTCGGGCGCGTGGAATTACGCCCCGCAAATCGTGATGCCGATCTTTGACGCCCGCACCTGGTCCGCGCTCAAGGTCACTAAAGTGCAACGCGAAATCTCCGTAACCCAATATGAAAAGGCGATTCAGAGCGCCTTCCGGGAAGTGGCCGACGCCTTGGCCGTGTGCGGCACCGTGGATCAGGAGGTGGCGGCCCAGCAGTCGCTGGTCAATGCCGTCGCCGAGACCTACCGGCTTGCCAATTCCCGTTTTGACAAGGGAATTGACAGTTACCTCGGCGTCCTCGATGCGCAACGATCGCTCTTCGCCGCGCAGCAGGGACTGGTCTTCCTCCGCCTGGCAAAGGCCGCCAGTGAGGTGCGGCTTTACGCTGTCTTGGGCGGCGGCTGGCAAACCGATCCTTCCTCTGATCTCGCTGCTGCCGCCTCGGTTTCATCCCCTGACCCAAGTCGCAAATGATTCCGGGAATGCGGGGTGTTTATGGCCAATCAAAATCCAATTGGAAACGGGGGATTGACAGCGAAGCAGTTAACTGAGGCGCATGGCCACCAAACCACGCCTCACGCTATTCACTATCGCCGCCCGGCATGCGGTTCCTGTGCGGAGCGGCCGGC
>JADLHS010000497.1 GCA_020848635.1 Limisphaerales bacterium | reverse complement strand
GCGAAGAAACTGGCATACCCACGGGGCGACTTTATCCGACCTCGCCAACGGCATGGGCGGCACCAGCAGGGTTTCGCACTCCAGTACCCGGCGTTTCGAACAGTGCAGCCGCTTGGACGAGGGAATGCGCAGCAGGTCAAGCGTTTGAAGGTTGAAGGGCAAGGCTGCTTGATTAATCACGAAATGATCGATGTCCTCAATTGCCAAGCCAGATCGCCGCAAATAGTCCAGGCGTGGCAAGGCCTCGAACAACCAATGATAGTAATTCCCGCCGGCGCCCACCCCCAGCAGGAACGAGATGCCGGGCATTTGGATTGTCCAACGGACTCGTTTTTGCGAAACGGTCCAGTGTGCGGCGGGATTTTCAATGCCGAGGAGGGATTGCAGTTGTCCGATCACGGCATCCTCGCGTGAGGCAACCAGCCGGGCATCCCCGATGACCTTGCCCCCAGCCAGTTGCAGCAGCCATTCGCAATCGGCGATCCGATCCGTCGGGGGCTTCAAGGACTTCAGCGAGGCTTCGTTGTGGGTTGCTTGAGCCCATTCGGACGCGGAATTGTATGTGGCCTTTGGTCGCCACAGGAGATTTGAAACGGTTGACATGATCTGCGCTCTGAGGACCCGGCGTCAGCAGCCGAAAGCGCTCGGTTTGGCGCAGTCCCATTTCGATTGAATCAATGCCACCAGTTTCGGATGGCGATCATATTGATGTAAAATGGCCGGCACCTCATCACGGCGGAGGAGGCGGACTTGGCCATGCTCGATGATCAGATCGTCGGGCATGGTGTAGCTCACATTTGCAACCAGCGGGCTGCCATTGCGCAAAACAGTAAATCCCAAATCCGGGCTTAGCCGCACCAAGTTATTGTGAATACCTTGGTCGCCGTCATCCAGCGCAACCTGGCAAGCCAGTCCCTCAACGACGGCACTTGAGCGCTGGAGGTATTGACGGATTCGATCAGCCCGCCCCCCAATGACGCCGGCGCAAACGATCAAATGGTGCTTGGCCTTTTGCAGGGCCTCCGGACCGCCGGCACGATGGAACCAGAAGGAGTTCAGGCTGCAATCTCCAATTCGTTTGTCCTCTTCGCCGGACCATAAATGCGGCCAATCGCCCGAAAATGGATCGCTTTGAAATACCAGATCCCGGGAGTCAACGAGCAGGACTTTTTCCTGCTCGAGATTCCAAGATCGAAGCAAGTCGCAAAACACAATGTGACGGACGTAATTGATTTTGAGAAGCCGGCGACCGAAGTTTGGTGGCGGCAGCCATCGGGCGAGCCGTTTCAAGATCGAGCGCGCCCATTTTCGCTTCAGCGCAAAATCGCGCAGGCCCGCAGGTGGGAGCAGATGAAACGAGCAGTCGGGAATCCAGGCGCGTACCGCATCCTCAAACTCCGGATCAATCCGGTCAGTGATCAATCGGAGCGATACATTCGGGGAGTAGTGCGCCAGCGAGGCAAGGAATGGTCGGATTTGCGCTTCACGGTAACCTGCCGCAACGGTCACAACGAGATTCTTCGGTCGGGCGGAAGTTGTCATGAGCATTCCCTCCCAACTCCCCGGATCAACTTGAGTTCAAAGGGAAAGGCATCGGCGGTAGCGATGCCCTCTGGTGAAAGGGGCGTTTCGCGCTGGATGTGTAACTCCTGCCCAGGCTGCTGAATGGAGGAACATCCTGGTGTTATTTGGGACAGCGGAACCATGATTTCCTGTTAATCGGGTCCAAGCAGAATGTCGAGTTCATGATTCTCCATGCAGATAAATCCCTTCATGACCGTGCTGGACGCCGCAATCCATTGTAGAGACCCAAAACCCGACGTGCAAACGCATCCACGGAGTATTCCGCCGCCACCCGGTGTCCGACGGCGATTCGAGCGGAATCTGAAATTCGCGGCCGAGCCACCCACTCCGCCATCGCGTCCGCCAGCCCTTCCACAGATTCCGGTTCGACCAGTTTCCCAAAGTTGCCGACTGCGAACGCCTCTGGTATGCCGTCCAACGCGGAAGCAATGACGGGACGTCCACAAGCGAATGCTTCAAGTAACACCAAGCCGAAGGCTTCGGTCCCAACTTGCGGATGCACCAGGCAATCAATGGCATTCATCGCCATTGGCATGTCATGGCAATACGGTGTCAGCCAGGCCTTGCCCGCCAGGCCGAGCCGCTCAATGTCCGCACGTAGAATCTCTGCCATGCTGCCGCGGCCGAGGATGAGGAAGCGGGCTTGGGGCCAATGCTTATGCACTCGGGCGGCGGCCAGCAAGAACTCGCGTTGGCCCTTGCCGCGTGGCAGGTCGTAACCGCCTGCCACGGCAAAGGCAAAATCGGCCGGATGCAAACCCCACTCCGCCCGCAGGGCGCTGGCGTCCAGCGGACGAAAGCGTTCCGTATCAATGCCCCCGTGGATCACCTGGATTTTGGAATAGTCGCCCTGCAAGGGCGGCCTGGCGCGGCGTTCAACTTCCGGGGAATCCGGTTCGTAAACCCCCTCGCGCAACACCCGGGCGGTGAACTCGGAAACTGCCACCAAAGCATCGCATTGACCCAGCATGAAATGCCGACTCGGCCACGACGCCGGGCTCTTGGCCATGTGGCGGGTGAGCACGAGATACGGGCGCATCCCGGAAAGACGCGCGGCCAGAATTGCCGGCCAAATGTCCCGACCGTGATGGCTATGGACGATTTGGATCTGGTGACGCCGAATCAACCGGGCGGCTTGCCAGATGAGCTGAATTTTCAGCGGGCCTTCTTGGCTGGTTGGAAGAAACGGGATTTTCCGTTCGCGGATGACGTGCGCGAATTCCCGCTCCCCGGGCCCGGCAATCCAAACAGGTTCTCCCGCCCGGTGCAAACCCTGCGCCAGCTTGATACATTGATCATCCGTGCCACCACCGGTCAGCAACGAGTTGAATTGCAGCACGCGCAAGGAAGCGATGGGTGGCACAGCGATGGTGGTCACGCGTTCTTTGCCCGAAGATGCTGGTCCAGACCGCACGCGCAGCGGACCTGCCGGGTGCGGATGACTTCCTTCAAGCGGGCCAGGCTGGCAGCGTGGTGGTCGCGCGGTGCCTGGGGATGGTTCAGGTGGAATGTGATCGCGCGACCATAAACGAACTTGCGTTGGCGACCAAGATGATAGAGCCGGGTGCCCACATCCGAGTCCTCCCCCACGCCCCACCCAGTGTAGGCTTCGTCGTAACCGTTAACGGCGACAAGGTCGTCCCGCCAGAAGGCCATATTGCAGCCGATAATCCCCCGCTGGCGCGTGTCGCGGCGAATGAGGGGTAAAGGCCAGCGGACGCCCTTGGGGGCGCCGGTGATGCGGCCGCTCAACATCCAGAGCCACACCGGAGTCCGCCCTGGCGCAAACTGCGGAACGAATGGCTCGCCCACAAAACAGCGGCGGCCTTGCACCCAACAACCCTGTTCCGCGAGGGCAAAATGATCGGCGATAAACCGAGGATGGGGTACGCAATCACCGTCCGTGAAAACCAGATAGTCACCTTGCGCGACTGCGACGGCTTGGTTCAAGATGACGGTCTTGCGGAAACCGTCATCGGCGTGCCAGACATGCCGGATCGGCAACCGCGAGCGGGCGGCGAAGGCTTCGATGACTTGCCGGGTCGGTACGCCCGATCCGTCATCCGCAAACAGAATCTCATTCGGGGTGCGTCTCTGCCGGGCGACGCCAGCGAGTACTTTCTGCAACACCTCGGTCTGGTTGTAGATGCTGATGATGAGAGAGAGCTTCACGTTTCAGCCTTGCGTTGCCCGGACTGCGCCTCCAGGACCTTGGCGTAGCGGGTGACGGTGGAAAACGCATTCATCCAGGCGATGTAGTAGCCGGGCCAGCCGTCAAGAAAGCCGAGGCGGAGAAAGTAGGCGCGAAAGAATTTCCAAAATGGCCGCACCGCCAGATCCAGGAAGGTCGTGGTTCGTCCCCGGGCCAACTGATGGCGGACGAAGGCCGTGCTGTACGGGCCGATCTTGTCCAAAGTGCGGTCAATGCTCTCATTGCTGTAATGTAACAAGTCCGGGTCCAGGCGGCCAATCGGGTGGTTGACTCGAAGGTGCGCGTGCGGTTCTTCGCCGGCCCAGTGCGCCGTGCCTTTGCGATACAACCGCAGGACGCGATCCGGATACCAGTCGCCGTGCCGAATCCAGCGCCCGGCGTAAAAGGTGCATCGCGGAAATTCATATGCCGCATACGGTCCGTCCAAGCGCCCGGCCACCTGGCGAATCTCGCCGGCCAATTGAGGGGAGACAACCTCATCGGCATCCAGGTTGAGTAACCAGGGTTCGGCGCATTTGTCCGCCGCCGAATTCTTCTGGCCGATGAAGCCCTTCCAAGGTTCGCGGAAAACTTTGGCCCCGAATTGCTGTGCAATCTCTTCGGTGCCATCGCGAACCTCGTCGTTAAGCACGACGACAATCTCGCTCGCCCAACTGGCGACGCTCTCCAAGGTCCGAGCAATCCGGTGCGCCTCGGCGCCGGAGACGATGCACACAGAGATGGAGAACTTTTTCATCGCCCGGCCCAATCGAGATTTCCTATCATTCAGCAATGGATTATCTGGCCGCGCAGGCTAGCCACCCGCCGGGAACGACGGAAGCCAATTTTTCTTTTCTCCGCAACCCGCCCCGCAACATTCTGCTGCTCAAGGGGCACAGCGCGGGCATCGGCGACCTGTTGCGCAGTTCGGCCGCCTGGCGGGTGCTTCGGAACGCCT
>JADLHS010000496.1 GCA_020848635.1 Limisphaerales bacterium | reverse complement strand
ATTTGTGTATGCTTGCTCAGGCGTAGGCGTGGGGAGGGGATCTGGTAGGCGCAATGGTTGGGCGTTCGCCACCAGAGCCGCGAGGTTTAGCGCGAGTATGAGGAGCAGTGTACGCATGGCGCCCCTAACGTTCGCGGTCAGGCAGGGCGGGCCGGACGCGTCCAGCAGGCCACAAGACGGCGATCCCGCCCTTGCCTGCACCGCGCTTGTTGGGCGTTGTTCTCACCATGGGGTGAAGAATACGGCTTCGCCACTCGCATCGTCCACCAATATGCGAACACAGGCTGGGTCCACGAGAACGTTCGCCGGAGGGATGTAATCAAAGTCGAACGACCATACCTGATGGCCCGCAAATTGGCCCTGTTCGGCGACCCGAGGCAAGGACTTGCGCGACGGCGTGCCATGCACGGGATGAACAAGCTCGCGGCGTTTCGTATGCAAAAACTCCAGTGCCGTCTCAAGGGCTGCTTCTTCGCTCAGGGCCATAATGCTCACGCCTCACGCCCAACGAGCTGAGGCACAGCCGCTGGGGAGCGGCGGGGCCGAAGCCGATAATGTTCTGTTGTCAGTGACCGTCATAATGCCTGGCGCAGCGGCTGTTGCCTCCAGCGACTGGTTCAGCGAAAAGGCGCACGACTGTCGAGACGACCTCATCAACGCTCTGTGCGCGGTACCTGTCGCTGGTAAAATCCGACTCGACATCAAATGGGCGCGCTCCCGAGGAAGACTCGATCTGAACCTCACCAACTATCCCGGGAACTCGTACAAACCAGATACCGTCGTCATCCGCGCCTGGATGGGCGACCTTCAACTGGGCACTCTCAACGCCGGCAATAGCGGACTTCAAACGCTCAATGATCTGGTCAATGTCTCGCGGCATGGTTTCTCACGCTGAACAAGGAATTATGCAGGTCTGCATATCATGCCGTTTGGGATGATATCCAAATGGTTGGCAACCCGCAGAGGAACAGAAATATTCACCCAGAGTCAGACCTCGCAGAAGAGCGGGTCTTTGAGGCGGCTTCACGCCGCGAATCTAAGCCGCGCCGTGGAGCGCGTCAAATTCAGAAGCAGCGGTTAACACCAGACGCCGGGTGCGGAAGCATGGCGTGTCCGGCGGTCGGTGCGGCAGCACCGCGCTACCACGCCGACGGGGCGGCGAAATCAACTACCGCCACAGGCAGCTAATGTTTCTGGATGCCTGACCCGCGCGCGCGCGGGTGCCATCGCGAGCGAGCCGGCCTCCGCGTTGAGCCTGATGACCACCCACCGCGACTGAGACCAAATCTCTGATCTGACTCGCCAACCGCTCGAATGGAAGGGTCCGGCGCATAAAACCACCCGAACCCGTGGCGTTTTCGCTTGAACTGGCGCGGGCAACCGGGAGATGGTCTAGCCCGCACAATATGAAATGTTGGCCGCCAATAGTTTTATGAACCGATTCGCATTGCTCCCCATCCTGCTTGCCCTGCTCCTGCCGCAAACCACCCGGGGAGAAAAAACCTTTGCCGAACGGTTGGGATGGCAGCCCAAGGACGTGGTCGTCATCCTGCACGTGGATGACGCAGGCATGTCCCATTCGTCCAACCTGGGGGCCATCGAGTCCGTGGAAAAGGGCGTGGCGACTTCCTGGAGCGTCATGATGCCCTGCCCCTGGGTGCCGGAGATCGCCAAGTATTTGAAGCAACACCCGGACGTGGACAGCGGCCTGCATTTGACCCTCACGTCGGAATGGAGTCTTTATCGCTGGCCGCCGCTCGCCGGCAAACCCAAAGTCCCCGGCCTCGTGGATGGCGAAGGCTGCATGTGGCGGAGTGTGGAACAGACGGCGACGCATGCCACGCCGGATGAAATTGAGACGGAAATCCGCGCCCAAGTGGAGCGCGCCGAGTTGCTCGGCATCCCCATCACCCATCTGGATTCGCACATGGGCACGCTGTTTGCCCGACCCGAGTATTTCGAGCGGTGGGCGAAAGTTGGCATCGAAAAGGGCATCCCGATTCTCGCCATCGGCGGTCAGGCCACTTATGCGCAAAAAGAAAATCCCGGCGTGGCCGAAAGCCTTCGACCGTGGATTCCCAAAATCTGGAACGGCGGCCTGCCGGTGATTGATGATCTCCACACCGATTCCTACGTTTGGAAGCCGGAAGAAAAAACGGAAAAATTCCTCGCCTTGCTTAAGGAGCTAAAGCCCGGCGTGACCGAGATTCTGTTTCACGCGTCCATTCCGACGGATGATTTTCCGCTGATCACCTCCTCGAGTCAGTCCCGGTTGGCGGACGCCCGGGCGTTGATGGATCCGGCCGTCAAGAAACTCATCCAGGAACGTGGAATTATTTTGACCACCTGGAAGGAATTGAAAGCGCGCCGCAAACAAGCCGAGCCGATGGAGTAGCCCATTCAAGGATTTGGAAACCTAACCGAGTCATTTTTTCCCTATGACCACCACCGCCCGCCCGCCACAAATGATTTCCCGACGCCAGGCCGTCGCGCAAGCCGGAGTGCTGGTCGGCGCGGCGCTGACGGCCGGTTATCAAACGTCCGTTGCGGCGGAATCCAAGCCGAATTCTCCCCGCGCCAGCGGTAGTTTTATTTATTGTCTGAATACGGCCACCATTCGCGGCCAGAAGCTGGGAATCGTCAAAGAAATCGAGGTGACGGCCCAGGCGGGTTATCAAGCCATCGAGCCGTGGGTCGGGAGCATCGAAACCTACCATAAGGAGGGCGGTTCGTTGACAGATTTGAAGCGGCGCATTGCCGATCTCGGGCTCACGGTGGAAAGCGCGATCGGGTTTCCCCAATGGATCGTGGACGACGACGCCAAGCGCGCGCAGGGGCTGGAGCGGGCTAAATTTGAAATGGACCTGATCGCCCAGATTGGCGGCAAACGATTGGCCGCGCCACCCACCGGGGCCACCGAGCTGCCGCGATTGGACTTGTTGAAGGCGGCGGAACGGTATCGTTCCTTGCTGGAAGCCGGCGATCAGATCGGCGTCGTGCCACAACTGGAGCTCTGGGGTTTCTCGAAGAATCTCAACCGGCTCGGTGAATGCGCCTGTGTGGCCATCGAGACCCGCCATCCCAAGGCCTGCGTGGTAGCGGATATTTACCACCTTTACAAGGGTGGCTCGGATGCTTCGGGCCTTCGGCTGTTGAGCAAGGAGGCCATTCCTGTCCTGCATGTGAATGATTACCCCGCCGATCCGCCTCGGGAAAAGATAGATGACAGCCATCGCGTCTATCCGGGAGACGGCGTAGCTCCGGTGACGGAAATCCTGCGCGCCGTGCATGAGCAAGGCGGACAGACCGTGCTTTCGCTCGAGCTGTTCCACCGGAAGTATTGGGAAATGGACCCTCTGGAAGTCGCCCGGGCAGGGCTGGATAAAGTGAAATCAGCGGTCGCCACGGCGTTGAAGCGGTGAGCGGAGCACCCGACGCGGTTTGCCGCAGTGGCGCGCACGGACCGCACACCCACGCGCCAATCTCTATGAATCGCAACGGTCAGCGTCGGACGGCAACCACCGCCGGTGGCCGCGGGATCCGCTTGGCGCTCGTCTTGGTGTTCGCCACCGGGCTGGCAGTGACGGCAGCTGACACGCCAGCGCCGATGCTTCGCAATGCCGTCATGTGGCGAGAGGGACGGCCGGTCGAGCTGATCAATCCATCACGCCCTACGGTGGAGACCGCGCTGGTTTACCAGCCGCGAACCGAATGGACTTTCTCGCACCACCCGCACCTGACTTTTTTCCAAGGTCGCTACATCGCCATCTGGTCGAATGGCCGTCAGGACGAAGATGCGCCCGGTCAGCGCATCCTGATTTCCACGGCGGCAAATTTCCGTGAATGGTCGGCCCCGCGACCGTTGGTGGATTCCACGACAGACACTAGCGGAGTGGAACGAGTGCTCACAGCGGCCGGCTTCCATCAGCATGGCGGCTTGCTCGTCGCCTATTTCGCCGACTATGGCCCCGCGAAGGAAACCCCGCACTTGCTGGCCATGACGACCACCAATGGTGTGAACTGGTCCCCGCCGCGGCCCGTCGGCCTTCCGGTGTGTCCCAACTTCGGCCCGCTGGCCTTGCGCGGAGGGCGACTAATCCTCAGTGGCCACATCGCTTTTCCCTACACCGACGATCCGGCGGGCCTGACCGGATGGCGGATGGCGGGGTTGTATCCGGCAGCAATGGCAGCGACCGTCACCGACGATCCAGCGTCCTTCTGGCGCGTGGCCCGGACGAATGGCTGGGACGCGGCAGTGTGTGAAGGGTCTGCGTTCC
Organism: Limisphaerales bacterium; assembly: GCA_020848635.1. Taxonomy (GTDB): domain Bacteria; phylum Verrucomicrobiota; class Verrucomicrobiia; order Limisphaerales; family JADLHS01; genus JADLHS01. The sequence continues at coordinate 805 of JADLHS010000496.1, read as the reverse complement.
AGATCGATGACGGGGTGATTCATGTGCCGTTGCGGAGCACGGGCAGCCAGTTTCGTCACCGCCTCTGGTTGACGGAAAGCCGGGACAACGGGGTGAGCTATTCCACGCCGGTGGCAACGGAGTTCAGCGACACGGACGCGAAATTCCAGTTCGGCCGGCTGCCGGATGGACGCTTTTTCTATGTGGGCAACCCGGTGGGCGCGGGCCGCCTGCCACTGGTGCTGGCGCTGTCCCGGGACGGCGTGATTTTTGACCGCAACTTCATCCTCGGCGAACGGTCTTATCCGATGGTGCGGCCGGGGCGAGCCAAGGGCGGCGAATACGGCTATCCAAACGTGTTGATCCACGATGGTTGGTTGCACGTCATCGTTTCCCGGCAAAAGGAAGGCATCGAGGTGCTGCGCGTGAAACCGTAGGCAACGCGGGGCACGATCGGCTGGAGCGAATGCTACCGCGGATCCACTGCGGGCGAGTTCCGCAGGGCCATCGCCCGCCAGATGATCGAAGGGTTGTCGGTGATGATGCCATCCGCACCGAGGGTCAAAAGCTTGTCCGCGACCGCTGACTCGTTGACGGTGTACACCCAGACTTTCATCCCTTGCTGGTGCGCGTAAGCCACCGCATCCCGCGTAATTTGATTATTCCAAACGACCACGCGGGCGCCCACACCTCTAACTTCATCCACCCAAGAAGCGTTTAGCTCCTTCTCCGCTTCGGTCAGTTTCTTCCCGTCGCGCCAGCCAGGCGGCCCCAAGGCACCAAGCACTTGTCGTGGCTCCTGCTGATGAAAGTCCTTCAGGTAGCT
>JADLHS010000495.1 GCA_020848635.1 Limisphaerales bacterium | reverse complement strand
GTGGTGGAGGCGAACCAGCGTTCGTCAATGCCGCCGCGGTTCAGGCCGTAGGCATAGGTGTCGTCAGGGTGGAGCTTGATTCGCAGACCGGGCTGGAGGAAGGAGCGCGGCACCCACGCCGGCGCGAGCCGGAGCAGGCCGCCGGTGCGGGAGAGTTCGTTGGCGACTTTGCTGGACGTGTTGGCTTTGACGGTGCGGAGTTGATTGACGGTCTTCATATTTGGGTTTCCAGTTTTCTTTGATGCCTAGCCTCGTGCTTGAAGGCGTTTTGTTATATCCGATGGTCTATTTGGCGGCGCGAAAGGCCGGGGCGTTTTCTCGGCCGCCGGATTCGAGGTAAGCGAGCAAATCCAAAATATCTTCCTTCGTCAACACGTTTGCGAGGCCTTCGGGCATGGGCGAGAGCTTCGCGGCCTGACGGGACTTGATATCCGCCTTTTTGATGACGGTGGGGTCTTGCGTGAAAGGGTTGACGTAGATCACCACTTTGTCGCCTGTTTCATCCACGATGCGGCCGGTCAGTTCCTCGCCGTCATTGAGGGTGAAAGTTGTGTTCATGAACTGCTCGCTGACAACTTTCGACGGTTCGAGGAGGGACTCCAGCATGTCGCGCCGGGTGAAGCGCGAGGAAACCGCCGTGAGGTCCGGGCCCACGCCGCCACCCTGGTTGCCCATCTTGTGGCAGGCGACGCACTGCGCGTCCACAAAGGCTTGCCGCCCATTTGCCCAGTTGCGGCCCTTGGCGGTTGCATCAATGGCGGGCAACAGCTGCGCCGGTTTCCATTCCTGCACCACCGTGCGTTGCTGGGCCTTCGGAAACGGCACCGCTGGCTTGCCCGTCTTGCCGGCGACGGAACTGGCGGTGATCAACGGTTCCAACGCGGTGCGCTCGGACTCGCTCAAGTTGGCGGCCGCGTCCTTCCGGATGAGGTCCAGTTGCTTGAGAAAACTGTTGCCGTCGCCGTATGGCCGGCCGGCTTCCTCAAACCAACGCAAAACCGTCGGGTCGTGCAACGCGTCGGGTTGCGGGTAGCTGTTGAGCGTGGTGAAGTAGTGCTGCCGTTGCTCGGCGGTCCAGCCGGTGGCGAGATTGCGCAGGGGGAAGAGGTAGGCCATTTGTTGCTCCTGGGTTGGCGCGGCGTCCATGAGCGCAAACGTCTTTGCCACCACCCCGGGCGCTTCAAGGAAGACTAGCAACTGGCATAGTTCGCGGTTCACGCGCTCGCTCTTGGACGGATAGGCGGCGTCGAGTTTCTCGGTGGCCAGCTTGGCTACGTCGGGCGAGGGCTTGCCATTGCGGGCGAAGCTGACTTCAATCACGCGCAACTTCTCCAACTGCTGGGTCTCGGTGATCTTCGCGAGCGGAAACTTGGCCAAGGCCTTGAGACAATCATCCTGCGCGTCCTTGCCGCCGACCCGCGCGAGCGCCAGCAGGGCGGTCAGGCCGGCATTGGTTCGCTTCTCCGCCAGCGCGCGTTGCTTCCACTCAGCGACGGGTTGCGCTTCGAGCGCGATGCGCGCGGCATATCGAATCCAGCGATCTTTACTATTCAAATGCGGCCAGAGAAAGTTAGCCGCTTTTGGATCCGGATGGCCGTGAAGGGCTTCAAGCTTGTGCCGCAGGGCGCGCGCGGGTGCGCCCGGCTTGTCCTTCAGCCTGGCGGGGGCCGTTTTTTCCTTGCCGGAGTAGGTGACCCGGTAGAGGCCGGCCTGGACGCCGCGTCCGCCGACGGTGAAATACAAAGCCCCGTCGTTGGCAACTTCAATGTCCGTCACGTTGAGCGGCGGTTTGGGCGATCCCAGCGTGATGAGACCCTTCGGCGCGATGAAGTTTTCCATCGTCGCTTCGTAGCTGGCCCCGTTGGGCGTCAGGTGCACGGCCAGGATGCGTCCAAAGGTCCAGTCGAGGATGTAATAGGCGCGCTGGTATTTCGCGGGAAACTTTGTGCCGTAGCCGAACTTCGTTCCGGTCGGACAGCCCACCCCGACATCCAGGGTCGGCGGGTTGCCGTCGGCGTAATACGCCGGCCATTTGCCGGAGCCGGAGCGCCAGCCGAAGTCGGCGCCGCTGGTGCAATGATAGACGCGCGTCGGGCGATACCACTGCATGCCCCACTCCCATTCCATGTCGCTGTCGAACGTGAAGATTTCGCCGTCGGCGTTGATGGAAAAGTCATAGCTATTGCGGAAACCGGCCAGCATTAACTCCCAGTTCTTGCCCTCAAGGTCGGTGCGATAAATGTGTCCGCCGGGCGCGAGAATGCCGGCCGCGTGGCCGTTGCCGTCCCACTGGCGCGGGAGCACGAAGTCCTCGGCGTAGTTTTTGTGCGGCGAGTTGGGCGAAACGCCTTCCACGAGCTTGGTGTGATTGCCGGCCATTACATAGAGTTTTCCGTCCGGTCCGGCTTCCACCGCGTGTGGGCCGTGCTCACCGCCGCCGGGAATCTTCTTCAGCAACTCGATGTCCTCAAACTGGTCGTTGCCCTTCGGGTCGCGGACACGGTACAGCCCGCTCTCGAACTTCGTACTGTATTTGTTCACGACCACATAGAGCGCGCCATTGGCCCAGGTCAGCCCTTGGGCATCGGATAACGGCTGGGCGATGAACTCACGCTTGATCACCTTGCCGTCCGTCCCGAGCGTGATCCGGAGCAGGCCACTGTTGGTGCCGGCTTTGCCATATTGCGGGCTGATGATGAGCCGGCCCTTGTCATCCTTGCACATCGCGACCCAGGAGCCTTCCGCGGGTTCCGCGCTGGCGATCAGTTGGACCTTGAAGCCCGGCAGGGTGTAGAGCGACTCAGCCGCCGTGGCCTCCGCCGCCGTCGCGGTGTGGATGGCGGCGGGCCCGGCAACGAGCGTGAGGGTGAGGGTGAGCAGGCCCGTCTGCCGAAGCATCTGGAGTTTATAAGACAGCGTCTTTAGCATCATGGTAATCGTGATTTTTTCGTCTGGTCGCTTGTCTGCGAGCCGGTTTCCAAAAAATGAACGCGCGGAGAATGCGGAGGAAGCCAGCGCGCGTCGAGTCCGGATTTCGTGCTCGGTGCGTGGACCGAAGTGCTTTGGATGAGGCCGGGCAACGGGGGGCGGCTGTTGAATGTTGCTCCAGGGCGGGCAACCCGGCTAGCAGAATCAGGCAGGGCTGACGCATATCAGCCCATGAGGATGTGTTTGAGGTAATCTGGGTCAATGGCGGCGCGCATCAGCTTGCCTTTGAGACTGCGTTTGGAGGTCTTGTCGCGGCGCAGCAGGTTGATGGCAAGTCGCCGCGTGGCGGCAAGGTTTTCAGCGGCGTAGCCGCTGCGGGCGCGACTCTCATCCTCGCCAAGCACCACGTCCAGCACCCAGTGCAGGCTGTTCTCCACGCCCCAATGCCCGCGCACCGCTTTGGCAAATCTCCCAGCATCGTTGCTCAGGCTGCTCAGGTAATACCGCCGTTCCACGCTCTCCTTGCCGTTGACCGTCCGCCGCGCTTCCACCACGCCCACACTCTTCAAGCCTTCCCACTTTCCCTGATCGGCAAACCACGCCAGCTTCTCCGTCTGCCAATACCGCCGCACTTCCAGGCGGCCGTGTTCCTTGTCGGTGGTTTCCAGCGTGACCAGATGGGTTTCCTGCCGTGCGATGGCTTCGTCCAGAAACGATTTCACTTCCGCGAAGGCCGTGCCGTGATTGCCTTTGAGCGCCAGCACGTACTCGGCGTCGGCTTCCTTGATCTCCTTGGCGATGTGCTTCTGGCAGTGCAGCGCGTCGGCGGTCACGATGCAGCCAGCCAGTTCCAGCGCCCGCAACAACTCCGGCACGGCGGTGATTTCGTTGCTCTTGTTTTTGACTTTGCGCTGGCCTAACAACAATCCGCTCTCCATGGCCCACGCGCTGACGATCACGCGCGGGTCTTCCCCTTGGTTCAACGCGCGGCGCACGGCCTTGCCGTCCAGCGCCACCACTTCGCCGCCCAGCACCGTGCGCACACTCTGCGTCCAGCGTGTCAGACAGTCGCCGAACTTCGTGGAATCGAGGGCTTGAAAGACGCGGTTGTAGGTATCGTGCGTGGGCGCCCCGTTGCGCAGGCGCAGGAAGGTTTTTAACCAGGCCAGCCGGACCGCCCCAAACTCCTCCATATCATAGAAACTGTCGCCGCCGCAGAGAATCGTGCAGAGCGCGATGGTCAGAATATCCGGTAAATCGTGATCCACCGTGGCAGTGACGCGCGGATCGGGCACTTCTTCCAGGATGGTGATCAGGCTGACGAGTTTTGTTTTCGTGACGCTGGTTGAGTTGAGATGCGTTTGCTCCCCTCTCATGTACGCATTGTAAATACAAAGTATATACGCAAATCATAAAATCTCAGGTAGGCGTCAGCCCTGCAGAATCAGGCACTCAGACGCAATGGTGAAGCGCACGGAGAACCGAGCTGAGTGGGAATCTGTTTGCCGCGATCGAAGCAATAGTGCTGAAGGTGGAGCCGATTGTGGGGCTTTCTGTGTTGGCTTTTATGGGCCGAGCGTTTGACCTTTCGCTCCGTGAATCTTGTCTGGCTACTTGGGTTGCTTCGCACTCGAATTCGGAGCTATGTATTGCTTGTTTCCAATCCGAACCATTCTTCGGGATGCATGGCGCGGGCCTGCGGGAGCTTGATTGCGTCAATGATGGGTTTCCAAACTCTGTCCGGCACATCCTCCGCAAACCAATCAAACCGCTCAAGCGTTGGGTGCGTTGTAATCCGAGCGACATCCAGGGAGGTTACGTTCAGCTTGCGAATCAGAAAGAGCTCCTTCAGATGCGGCGCATCGAGAAGTGGCGTAAGGGAAGATAACGCTTTCATCTGCCCGACCTCGACCCGCGCCAAGTCTGCAAGGTCACTCAGGGAGGGAAGGTCCGAGACCTGAGGGAGCCCGTAGAGACTTAGAAAGCGGAGGTTAGAGAAAGTTGACAGCGGTGAGACCTCTGCGAGCCCCCGAACCTGATTGATCGCGAGATACTTTAAGTGGCTGGCACCACGGAGCGACAAGAGGTTTTCGCCCGTGCCGCCACGGATATCGAGCCACCAAAGATTTGGCAGGCGAGCGAGAAAGCCGTAAGGCAGCTTCACGTTCCAGAGCGTCAACCGCTCAGTCGTCTGAAGCCATGATAAGTCATCGTCAACTAACTCAGCGTGATCGATCCAGAAACCACTGGCTGCGCGCGGTTTCGCTACCTGTCTCGCGGGCCTACTCATGCTTCCTACTTACCCCGGCAGCGGTCGGCAGACAAGGCTTGTTTGCAATGGTGTGCGGTGGCCGGTCGGAGGAAGTCCAGCGCGGCATGAAAGGCTCCGGCCCTGCGCGGGCTGGTGGGCGTTGCAGCGCGATGACTCTGCCCACAGCTAGAGTAGGCCCGCCTTGGAGAATTGCCGAGGTCTGGTTTAAGATTGAGAACGGCTGCGGCCTTTTGCATGGTATGGCCATGATATCAAAGCAACAGCTGCGCATGCGCTCGCAACTTCTTAAAGCCGGTTTCGCGCTCGCAATTCTGGCACTCGCCCAATCCGGTCAAGCCGCCGCAATTATCTCCGCCGACCTTTGCATCTACGGAGGCACGGCGGGCGGAGTGGCGGCGGCGGTGCAAGCCACGCGCATGGGGCGAAGCGCCGTCGTGGTCGAGTTCGGCAGAAATCTAGGGGGCATGACCTCGGGCGGACTCGGAGCTACCGACATTGGCAACAAGGCGGCCATCGGCGGGATTGCCCGCGAGTTTTATCAGCGCGTGGCGCGGCATTATGCAGCCGACAGCGCTTGGCGGTTTGAGAAACGGTCGGAGTATTTTGCGCAACACGGCGGGCGTTCGACCCTTGCGGAAATTAACGCCCCCGGCGCCGCCCAGTGGACCTTCGAACCACACGTCGCGGAAGCCATCCTGTTCGAGATGCTGAAAGAGGCCAAAGTTTCGGTTCACTTCGGGCAACGCCTCGCCACGGTTAAGCAAGACGGCCGGCACATCACGGAAATCGTGATGGAGAATGGCCAGGTTTATCGTGCGAAGATGTTCATCGATGCCACCTACGAAGGCGATTTGATGGCCCAAGCCGGCGTCAGTTTCACCGTCGGCCGCGAAGGTAATGCGCTATACAACGAGACGATCAACGGCATTCGCGCGGAGACGCCGAAACACCAATTCACCGTAATGGTGGATCCCTACATCAAACCAGGCGATGCCAGCAGTGGCTTGCTGCCGTTCATTCAACCCGGCGACGGCGGTTCGCCGGGCGATGGGGACGACCGGGTGCAGGCGTATAATTTCCGGCTCTGCTACACGAAGACTCCGGCGAATCGACTCCCGCACTCGAAGCCGGAGCATTATGATCCGACCCGGTACGAATTGCTGGCGCGTTACCTTGAGGCGTTGGTCACCGCCGGTCGCAAACCGCAGCTCGGGGAATTCTGGAATCCCATCTGGATGCCCAACGGCAAGACCGACATCAACAACAACGGCGGGTTTTCCACGGACTTCATCGGAGCGAATTATGATTATCCGAATGGTGATTATGCGACGCGCGCCCGCATCTGGCAGGAGCATACGGACTACATTCGTGGGTTCGTGTATTTCCTGGCCACCAGTTCGCGCGTGCCGGAAAACATGCAACGCGAAATGCAGGAGTGGGGGCCGGCCAGGGACGAGTTCGTCGCCACCGGCGGCTGGCCGCATCAGCTTTACGTTCGCGAGGCGCGCCGCATGGTTTCGGACTACGTGATGACCGAGCACAACTGCCGTGGTACGGTCACGGCCGAAGACCCGGTTTCGCTCGCCGCCTACACAATGGACTCGCACAACTGCCAGCGCGTCGTGAAGAAAGGCCGCGCGGAAAATGAAGGTGATGTCCAAGTCGGCGGGTTTCCGCCCTATCCCATCTCGTATCGCTCGATTGTGCCGAAGGCGACCGAGTGCGAGAACCTGCTCGTGCCGATTTGCCTGTCCGCGACGCACATCGCCTACGGGTCCATTCGCATGGAGCCGGTGTTCATGATCCTCGGCGAATCCGCCGCCACCGCGGCCGCGCTCGCGCTCGACGGCAAAGTGCCGGTGCAAAAAGTTGGATATGAAAAGCTCCGCGCACGATTGCTGGCGGACAAGCAGGTGCTCGCATGGAAACCGGTGTCGAAGTAATGGGCGGCGTATCCAGCAGCGACGAACGCCTCACGGCGAGTGGTGTCGGGCTGGTTCCTGCTCTGCGAGCTGGCCGCGTTTTTT
>JADLHS010000494.1 GCA_020848635.1 Limisphaerales bacterium | reverse complement strand
GGCCCGGCCCAGTCGAAATTGGAGCCCGCCGGCGGGCCGCCTTTGCACGCCGCGATCCATTCCTTGTAATGGCCGACCGAGCGCGGCAACTTCCGGGGCGGTTCGCCGTAATCCTTTTGTCGCTGCGCCGGGATGAGCGCGTAGCCCTTTTGCTGCGACAGGATTTTACCGCCGTCGCCAATGAACAAATGTCCGTTCGCCCCCATCTCCGCACCGGCTTCCAGTTCGGCGGGGCGGGGGGGCCGCAATCCGCCATCGTACCAAGTCAGTTTCACGGGCGGCATTTCGCCCCGCGCGGGAAATTGGTAGGTGACCATCGAGCCCAGCGGGTAGGTTTCTTTGTTCACACGCGTCGAACTGGCTTCCACACTGACCGGCTGGCCCAGCTTGAGCGCGCGAAACACCGGATCGCAGGCATGGCAACCGATGTCACCCAGCGCGCCGGTGCCAAAATCCCACCAACCGCGCCACCGGAAGGGCAGGTAGGCCGGATGGTATCGCCGTTCTGGCGCGGGCCCCAGCCACAAATCCCAATCAAGGGTGGCGGGTACGGGGGGCGTGTCCTTGGGTCGCTCCACGCCCTGGGGCCAATACTCTTTGAACAGGCCGTTGGCCGGGCGATCGGTCCAGACATGCACTTCGCGCACCGGGCCGATCGCGTTGTCCCAGATCAATTCGCACAGCCGCCGGGTTTCTTCGGAGGCCTGGCCCTGGTTTCCCATCTGCGTGGCGACCTTGTGTTCGCGCGCCACCTGGGCTAGTTGGCGGGCCTCCCAGACGGTATGCGTGAGCGGTTTCTCGCAATAGACGTGTTTGCCCAATCTGATCGCCGCTATCGCGATGATTGCGTGTTGGTGATCCGGCGTCGCGATCACGACGGCGTCAATGTCCTTCTGTTCCGCCAGCATCTGGCGATAGTCTTTGTAAATCTTCGCGTCCGGATACCGGCGGAACGTTCCGCCGGCATGCGCCGTGTCCACGTCACACAGGGCGACGATGTTCTCGTCGGTCATCTGGCTGATGTCGTGTCCGCCCTGGCCGCCCACACCGATGCCGGCAATGTTCAACTTCCCGCTCGGTGGGGTGCGCCCGCCTTGGCCCAAAACATGGCTGGGCACAATCATAAAGCCGGCGGAGGCTAGCATCGCCCCGCCAATGAACTGGCGGCGCGACATCGGCTGGGTGACGGTCGCAGCGACGGTCGCGGAAATGGTTGATTTCATAAACCCTCCGGCGGCCGGTTACTTCAATTCTTTGATCCGCATATTCCGAAACCAGACCGTGCCGTGATCGCCTTGCAGGAAAATCGGTCCGGGTTGGTCCACATTGTTGTCCAACTGACCCCCGGTGCCCTTGCGACACTCGACCTTGTCATGAATTTTCACGCCGTTGAGAACCACGGTGATCTTATCGCCGATGATGGTCGCTTCGGCGATTTGCCATTGATCGCCGGGTTTGGAGACAAACTTGTCAGCCGTTTTGAAGTTGTAGAGCGCCCCATTGCCGCCAAGGGAGGTTTCCCCGCTGGAAAAGTCACCGAGGATTTGGATTTCGTGCCGGCCCCGCAGGTAGAAACCGCTGTTGGAACCGTCCGGCACCAGGAATTCGTATTTGACTGTGAAATTTTGAAATTTCTGATCCGTCACCAGATCCGTGCCATGCTCGCCTTTATTGACGGTGTTTTTCAGGACGTCCTTGTCCACCGTCCAAGAGTTATGACCCGCCGGATTGCGCAGATGCCAGCCGGTGGTGTCCTTGCCGTTGAACAGGGGAACAAACCCGTCTTCCGCCGCGGCCCTGACGAGGGCGACCGAAGCGGCGCTGAGGGTGAGAGCGAGAAGTATTCTTTTCATGATGAATCGAGGGAGTATAAGTTAAACCGCATTCCATTCGTTGTCTGCCAACCAACCCGATACCCTCTGATTAGCGGAATGCCGCCTCCCGTCAAGTTTTCTCCAGCGGCCCGGTTTTCGCCGCGCATTCGGTTGCTGGCGCTCGTCAAATAATTGCTCGCCGTTGGTCGCACGTCGCGCCATGCTGCTCACCGCCGGTGAGGCAGTTCATCGGCGATGATTTAGGTATTTGTATGCGGTGTTTGAACATCGGAAGGATCCTGGTGGGAGGATTGGTTGGCTTGCTCGGCGGGCTGGCGATGAACCTTTACGCCGGCGGCAGCGGGCTGAACACGGTCGTGGTCATCAATCAGTCCCGCACGAATTCCATCGAATTGGGCAATTACTTCTGCGAGCGCCGCCAGGTGCCCCCGGAGAATGTCCTGCGCATCAACTGGTCCGGGGCGAATACCGCCTGGACCAGCGCGGAGTTCCAGACGGTCCTGCTTGACCCGCTGCTGACGATGCTGGCCGCACGCCAGTTGACCAGTCAGATTGGTTACGTGGTCCTCGCAATGGACATCCCGTTTCAAACGGTTTACGGCTCGACCGTCAACAGCACCACTGCGGCCTTGTTCTACGGGTTGAAAAACACTTCCGGGTCGGAGGGAGCGGAAGTAAGGAACAGTTACGCCGGCAGCGAGCAGGATTTCCATCAAGCCCGGCCGGTCAGCGCGCCCGGGGCGTCCTTTCTCACCACGATGCTCACCGCCGGTTCGCTGGCCCAGGCGAAACGCTTGGTGGATCAAGGGGTCAACAGCGACGGAACATTCCCCACGCAAACGGTGGTGCTGGCAAAGAGCCCCGATTGGCTGCGCAACCTGCGCTACCTCGCCTTCGACCATGCCCTTTTCAACACCCGCCTTTCGCCGGCAAAAGGTTATTCGATCACGCGCACCAACGCCGCGCTGCCCGGGGAATCCAATCTGCTTGGACTGCAAACCGGGTTGGTCAACTTCAGCCTCCCGCCCAACGTATTCGTCCCCGGCGCCATGGCGGACAGCATGACCTCGTTTGGCGGGGTGATTTTTGGCGCGAACGATCATACCACGCTGCTGGCATTCATCCACGCGGGTGCCGCCGGGAGTTACGGGACGGTGAGCGAGCCGTTGACCGCGGTGGATAAATTCCCCAGCCCGCAAAATTACTTCTACCAGTCGCGGGGCTTCACCCTCGCGGAGTGTTACTACCAGAGCCTGGCCATTCCTTACCAGGGGCTGATCGTCGGCGAACCGCTTGCCGCGCCCTGGCGGCAACTTGCCACCGGAAGCTGGATGGACGTTGTGTCGAATGCCACCCTCAGCGGCACGGCCCAACTCCGTGTGAGTTTTTCCGCCGCCGATGCCGGCCATCCGCTCCAGCAAATTGACCTGTTCGTGGACGGAAAGTTCCTCCGCACGCTGACGAATCTCCCACCGCAACCCGGGAACGTGCTGAATCTTAACCTGCGAAATCAGTCGCTCAGTTATGTCGTGCCCGCCAACGCCACCCTTGCCTCCGTGGCCAGCAATCTCACGACGCTCCTCAACCTGCCGGCCAACACCAACGCGACCCAGACGGCCGCCGCGGTCAACGGCGACCGCATCACGCTCCGCTCCCTGGCGCCCAAGCGCCCCGCGGCGCCGGGCGCCCTGGGCGTGACAACCACCGCTCCGGCCGATACGCTCGCGGTTGCGGCCAACAACGGCTCGCCCAGTTGGGCGGGCAGTTCCATTGGCACGGCGAGTTCCCGGACGACGTTTCTGACCGCGAGCCGCCCCGTACCTTTGGATTCCACGGTTCGGGGCATGCGGTCGTTCACTCTCAACGGCCCGATTCCGGTCGGCGGTTGGTTACGCATCGTCGTCACCCCGACCAATGGCGTTCCGATAGCGCTTGCGGTCACGAACTCGTCGGCGAGCGGCACGCTTGTGACCTTGGCCACCGAACTCGTCAACTTGATCAATGCCACACCGGCCTTGCAGGGGGGCGACGGCTTGGTCGTCGAAGATCTAACTCCGGCCTACTTGAGCAGCGTGGGGTTCAACCTGTTCGCCCGCAGTCCGGGTTGGAAGGCCGCCGCCCTGCGTGTGGCGGTGACCGGCTCTGGCGGCCTGGTGATCAACCCGGCTGCCGAAACCAGTCTCGCTGGCAATCTCTCCAATCTGCAACCACGCAATCACCTCTACATTACCGCCGGCGCCGGTGAATTGGGCGCGACCTTTCCGCTCGACACCACCGCCTTGCCGGACGGCGACCATGAATTGACCGCCGTCGCCTACGAAGGCAGCCATGTGCGCACCCAGACCAGAACCACCGTGCCGGTGCGGATTCAAAATTCCCCACTCCGGGCCACGCTAACGCGGCTCGACCTCCCCGATGCCGCCCCCGCCGCCGGCACGTATCACCTGCAAGTCACGGCGAACACCAATAATGTCAGCGCCATTAAATTGTTCAGCACGGGCGGGCTGTTGAACACCATCAGTAACCAGGTAACCGCAACTTTCAACGTCAGCGGTTCTAACCTGGGCGTTGGGTTGCATCCGTTTTATGCCCTCGTCGAAACGACGGCGGGCAAACAATACCGCACCGCGACAAGTTGGGTGCGGTTGGTAGCCGGGCCATGACCGTGGCGCGGTCGGCTGGTTCACATGCGGCTTCCGCGTTCGTTGACACTCACGCGCTCGGTGTCTAGCCTCCCGCCGATGTCGAAACTGCCGTTTGAACTGATGCTGGCGCTGCGTTACCTGCGGCCCAAGCGGACGTTCGTTTCGATCATCACGGTCATTTCCATCCTCGGCGTGATGCTCGGCGTGGCGGTGCTCATCATTGTCATCAGTGTGATGAGCGGGTTCGATCACGAGTTGCAGGCCAAGGTTTTCGGCTTCAACGCGCACCTCAAAGTCGTGGCCGCGCACAATCAGCCGATGGTAAACCATGCGCTGATCGCCAGCACTGTTGCCTCGAACCAGAATGTCAGTGGCGTCGCGCCTTTCGTCGTGGGTCAGGTCTTGTTGGAAACCCAGCCCGTGTCCGGTCAGGTCATGACCCGCGCGCCCGTGGTGCGCGGCATTGACCCGCAAGCCGAGCTTACCGTCAGCACCATCGGCACGAATATTGTGCGCGGGGCGTTCGACGTTTCCGGACACGGACTGTTGATCGGCGATGCGCTCGCGGACAGCTTGGAGTTGAATGTCGGCGACCATGTGGCGGTGCTTTCCCACAAACAGATTCGCCAGATGCGCGAGCAGTCGGGCAAGAAAAACGAGGTGGCCGTGCTGCCCGACGATTATGAGATCCGCGGCGTGTTCGACTCGGGTCATTATGAGTTTGATTCGTTATTTGTCATCTCGTCGCTGGTGAACGCACAGCGGTTTTATGACTTGGAGGACAGTGACAGCGTCCACGGACTGACCGTGCGCATTGCCGATCCGTTTCAGGCCACCGGAGTCGCCCGCGAACTCCAGAAAGCGCTGGGCCCGGAATTCTGGGTGACGACCTGGATGGAGGACAGCCCCATGATGCTGGCGGTGATGGTGGAAAAAAGCATGATGCTTTACCTCCTGTTCTTCATTGTCATCGTCGCCGCCTTCGGCATCACTTGCACGTTGATCACGTTCGTCGTTATGAAAACGCGGGAGATCGGGTTGCTCAAGGCGATCGGGGCTTCGAACCGCCAGGTGATGTGGGTGTTCCTCCTGCAAAGTCAGATCGTCAGCATTCTGGGCGTGCTGGCGGGCTTGGGCCTGGGTTTGCTGGCGATCGCTTATCGCAACGAGTTTCTCGCCCTGATGCGCCGATGGACCGGCGTCCGACTTTTCCCGGACGACATTTATGGTTTCAGCCAACTGCCCGCCCTCATTTTGCCCGGCGACATCGCGATCATCTGTGGCGGATCGCTGGTGATCTGCCTGCTGGCGGCGGCATTTCCGGCACGCCACGCGAGCCGGTTGAATCCCGTGGAGGCGCTGCGTCATGAGTGAATCGCTGCTCTCCGCCCGGTCGGTGACGAAAGCCTACACGCTGGGCAAACGCTCGTTGGAAGTCTTGTGCGGCGTTTCCCTCGAGGTGGCCCGCGGCGATTTCCTTGCGCTGCGCGGGGCGTCCGGCGCGGGCAAAAGCACGTTGCTGCATTTGTTCGGTGGCCTGGATTCGCCGAATGCCGGCGAAATCTGGTTCGCCGGCAAGGACCTCGCGCACCTGCCGCCGGCGGAGTTGACCACGCTCCGCAACCGCAAGGTCGGTTTCATCTTCCAGGCCTATCATTTGTTGCCCGAACTCGACGCGCTCGAAAACGTCTGCCTGCCCGCCCGCCTCGCCCGGGTGCCGGTCGCCATCGCCGAACCGCGTGGGCGTGACCTGCTCGCCCGGGTCGGTCTCGGCGCCCGGATGGATCACAAGCCTTACGAGTTGTCCGGCGGCGAGCAACAGCGCGTCGCCATTGCCCGCGCGCTGATGAACGAACCGGAGCTGATCCTGGCCGATGAACCGACCGGCAATCTCGATTCGCACACCGGCGCGGAGATCATTGATCTGCTGTTGAACTTGCGCGCTGACAAAACCACGACCCTGATTATTGCCACGCACGATGCGAGCGTTGCCGCCCGGGCGCCGAAGGTGGTGGAGCTGGTGGATGGCAAAATCAAAGCGAACGGATGAAGCGATGGAGGCCGGGGTTGCTCCACTCTGCTCCACCGCCCCTGCCTGGCTTAACCCATTATGAGTCAAAATTACTGGGAAAAACTTTACCAAGTCGGTGACATGCGTTGGGAGAAAGGCGCGCCGTCACCTGGATTGTGGGATTTTCTGGCGACCCATCGCGATTTGCCCGGCGAGACCGTCTGTGTTCCCGGGGGGGGCACGGGTCATGACGCGTGCGCGTGGGCCAAGGCTGGCTTCCGGGTTTACGGCTACGACATTGCTCCGAGTGCCATCCGGTTGAGTGCCGAGCGGGCGCAAATGTCGGGCCTGCGGGCGGAATTCCGGTGGGCGGACTTCTTGCGGGATGAGCCGCCGTTCCCCTTCGACTGGATTTTCGAGCACACCCTTTTTTGCGCGATCCAGCCCGACGAACGGGATCTCTACGTCCGGGCGGTATGCCGCTGGCTCAAGCCCGGCGGTCAGTATCTGGCCGTGAAGTATCTCATCCCCGACACCGATGGTCCGCCGTTTGGCACCACAATCGAGGAAATCCGCCGGCGGTTCTCGCCGCAGTTCACTTTGAAATCCGACTGGGTCCCGCGTTCCTATCCCAACCGCACGGGTCTGGAACGGATGTTTTGGTGGCAGAAGAAAACCTAGTGCCCGGCCGAACGATATGCCCGATCCGCAGTTGCCTCACCCGAACCAGAAACCCGATGGCTACGCGGTGTTGCGCAATCGCGATCTGCGGGTTTATCTCACCGGCCGGCTGATCGCGATCATCGGCCAACAGATGTTCGCCATGGCGCTGGGGTGGGAGCTTTATGAACGGACGGGTTCCGCGCGGGCGCTCGGCTTCGTGGGCCTGACCCAGGTGGTGCCCATGCTGGTCTGCACGCTGCCCGCCGGCCACTTCGCGGACCGCTACAACCGGAAACGCATAATCGTGTTGATGACGCTGATCCTGGCGGCCGTCAATCTCGCCTTGGCCGGCATCTCGGCGACGCGCGCGCCGGTGCTGTTGATCTATCTCTGCCTCATCGTCAGCGGCACGACCAAGACGTTTATGTGGGCGGCCAGCGCGTCGTTTTTGCCGCAGCTCGTCGAGCGCAAGGACCTGTCCCGCGCCGTCACCTGGAGCAGCACCACGTTCCAAATCGGCTCCATCACCGGCCCGGCCGTGGGGGGGATTGTGCTGCATTTCACCCATCATGCCGCGTGGATTTATGGGCTCAATGCCCTGGCCACGGTGATTTGCGCCCTCCTCGTCAACCAGGTGCGCCTCCATCATGTTGCCGTCCTTGCGGAGAAGTTCTCCATCAAGACGCTGCTCACCGGTTTCAGCTTTGTGTTCACAAACCGGATCATTCTCGGGATCATCACCCTCGACATGTTCGCCGTGTTGCTGGGCGGCGCCACGGCCCTGCTGCCGGTTTATGCGAAGGAAATTCTGCACGTCGGACCGTACGGATTGGGCATGTTGCAGGCGGCGCTGCCGGTGGGCGCCATCCTGTGCTCCATTACCCTGACGCACCGGCCGCCGCTCCAAAAAGCCGGTCCCGCGATGCTCTGGGCGGTGGCCAGCTTCGGCCTGGCGACCATTGCGTTCGGGTTGTCGCAGCAGTTTTGGCTTTCCTTCGCCATGCTGGTGGTTTGCGGTTTGTCGGACAACGTGAGCGTGGTGGTGCGCCACACCCTCGTGCAATTGCTCACGCCCAACGAAAAGCGCGGCCGGGTTTCCGCCGTCAACAACCTCTTCATCGGCACCTCCAACGAGCTGGGCGAGGTTGAATCCGGCACCGTCGCCCACTGGTTTGGCCCGGCGTTGGGCAACACGATTGCTACCGGCGCGATGGTCTCGGTGGTCTCCGGTGGCGTGGGCACCGTGCTCGTCGTGCTGGCCGTGGCCTGGCTCTGGCCGGAGATTCGGAAATACGGACGGCTGGACGGGACTTGAACTAAGGCACCTGCAACCGTCCGCCAAAACGTCAGCCAGCGGAGCATGTTTCCCCGCGTTAGGTAAACGCAGGCGGTCAACATTCCAAGATTGCCTGTGCCGCCGGTTTTGAGTTTCATCTGGCCCGACGATATGAGTTCAAACGTGCCAACGCCCAAATCCATTTCTTCACCGCCCCGCCAGCGCAAATTGCTGGTCGCCAACCGCAGCGAAATCGCTATCCGCGTGTTTCGCGCGGCGACCGAGCTGGGTTTCCGCACGGTGGCCATCTATGCGCAGGAAGATCGGCTCGCGATTCATCGCTTCAAGGCGGACGAGGCGTACTTGGTTGGCGTGGGCAAGGGCCCGGTTGGCGCCTACCTCGACATTCCCGGCATCATCGCCCTCGCGCAGGAGAAGGGTGTGGATATGATTCATCCGGGCTATGGCTTTTTGTCCGAGAACGCGGAGTTCGCCCAGGCTTGTGGTGAGGCGGGAATTACGTTCGTCGGGCCGCGCGTCGAGCTTTTACGCAAGATGGGCGACAAAACGGCGGCCCGTGCGCTGGCGCAAAAAGTCGGCGTGCCGACCTTGCCCGGCACGGAGGATCCCATTGAAGACCGCGGCGAAGCGCTCAAAGTCGCGAAGGAAATTGGTTTCCCGCTCATCATCAAGGCCGCGTTTGGCGGCGGCGGTCGCGGGATGCGCGTGGTTACCAAGCCCGGGGACCTCGCGGACCTGCTCGACGAGGCGCAGGGCGAAGCGGGTCGGGCGTTCGGTAATCCGGCGGTGTTTCTCGAACGCTACATCCCCCACGCCAAGCACATCGAGGTGCAAATTCTCGGTGACCGGCATGGCAGTGTGGTGCACTTGCACGAGCGCGATTGCTCGGTGCAACGGCGGCATCAGAAGGTCATCGAGATCGCGCCGAGCGTGGGGCTTGATTTGCGGGTGCGCGAGGAGTTGTGTGAAGCGGCGGTGAGGTTGTGCCGCGAAATCAAGTACGACAACGCCGGCACGGTGGAGTTTCTCTACGACCAGGACACGCAGGAGTGGTTCTTCATCGAGATGAACCCGCGCATCCAGGTCGAGCATACGGTGACGGAAGTCATCACCGGCATTGACGTCGTGCGCTCCCAGATTCTGATCGCTGGCGGCAAACCGATGCACGACGTCGAAGTGGGCATCCCGCCGCAAAAGGAAATCGCGCGTAACGGTTACGCCGTGCAATGCCGGATCACCACCGAGGACCCGGAAAATAAATTCAATCCCGACTACGGCCGCATTCTGACGTATCGCTCGTCCGGCGGCTTCGGCCTGCGGCTCGACGGCGGTATGGGCTACGCCGGTGCGGTCATCACGCCGTTTTACGATTCGCTGCTGGTCAAGCTTACAGCGTTTGCACCGACGTTTGAAAATGCGCTCCAGCGCATGGACCGTGCGTTGCGCGAGTTTCGCATCCGCGGCGTGAAGACGAACATTCCGTTTCTCGAAAACGTCATTCACAACGAGCGATTCAGCTCGGGGCGGGCCACAACGACGCTGATTGATACGACGCCGGAGCTGGTGAAGTTCAAGCCGCGCCGCGATCGCGCCACGAAGCTGCTCACGTTCCTCGGCGACGTGACGGTGAATGGGAATCCGCAGGCAAAAGGCTACGTCGTCAAGGAAGTACTGCCGCCCGCGCGGGTGCCTGGGTTCAATCACCGGGAGACCCTGCCGCCCGGGACGCGACAATTGCTGCTCGAACAGGGCCCCCAGAAGTTCGCGCAATGGATGCTTCGGGAGAAGCGGCTGCTCATCACGGATTCAACCTTTCGCGACGCGCATCAATCCCTCTTCGCCACCCGCCTGCGCACGTTCGACATGCTGGCCGTGGCCAGCGCGATGGCGCACCGCGCCCCGCAGTTGTTCAGCGTGGAAATGTGGGGCGGCGCGACGTTTGACACCGCCATGCGCTTTCTGCGCGAGGACCCATGGGTGCGCTTGCGCGCGTTGCGGCAGCGGATGCCCAACCTCTGTTTCCAAATGCTGTTCCGCGGCTCGAACGCGGTCGGCTACTCCAATTACCCGGACAATGCCGTCGCCGGCTTCGTGAAACACGCCGCCGCGTCGGGGATTGATATTTTCCGGATCTTCGATTCGCTCAACTATCTCCCCAATCTCAAGGTGGCGATGGATGCGGTGCAGGAAACGCACGCGCTTTGCGAGGGGGCGATCTGCTACACGGGGAACATTCTCGACAAGTCGCGCAACAAATACTCCCTCCGTTACTACGTGAAGCTGGCGAAGGAGTTGGAGAAGATGGGCGCGCACATTCTGGCCATCAAGGACATGGCGGGCCTGTGCCGTCCCGCGGCAGCGCATGTGCTGGTGAAGGCCTTGAAGGAGGAGATTGGCATCCCGATCCATTTCCACACGCACGATTCGAGCGGGACCGCCGCCGCTGCCGTGCTGGAAGCCGCGACGGCGGGCGTGGATGCCGTGGACCTGGCCATCGCCTCCATGTCTGGCTCGACCAGCCAGCCGAACCTGAACTCGGTCGTCGCCGCGCTGCAATGCACCCGGCGCGAAACCGGCCTCGACCTGAACGCGCTCAATGAGTTTGCCGACTACTGGGAACTGGTGCGCGATTTTTACGCCCCGTTCGACACCGCGCCGAAGACCGGCAGCGCGGAGGTGTATTTGCACGAAATGCCCGGCGGCCAGTTCACCAACCTCAAGGAACAAGCCCGCGGGTTGGGGATCCTCCAGAAATGGCCCGAGATCGCGCTCACGTATGCCGAAGTCAACCAACTCTTCGGGGACATCGTAAAGGTCACCCCGAGCAGCAAGGTCGTGGGCGATATGACGATGTTCCTGGTCACGCGCGGAATCCGGCCCGCCGACGTTCTTAATCTCGAACCCGGCAGCACGCCATTTCCGGAGTCGGTGATTGACATGCTCGCGGGCGGACTGGGCAAACCGATGGGGGGTTGGCCGAAAAAGGTTCAGCACATCGTGCTCGGCAAACGCAAGCCGTTGCGGGGCCGGCCCGGCGCTTCGTTGAAGCCCTTGAATTTCAAGAAAGTGGAGCAGGAACTTGCCGCGAAGCTCAAGCATGAGCCGACGACGGACGATGTGTTCAGCCACATCATGTATCCGGAGGTATTCGCGGAGTTTGCGAAGTTCACCCGCGACTTCGGCGATATGTCGGTGCTGCCAACGCCGGCGTTTTTCTACGGCATGAAGGTCGGTGAGGAGGTTTCCGTGGAAATCGAAGAAGGCAAGACGCTGTTCATCCGACTGGTGAATCTGGGGCCGGTGAACCCGGATGGAAAGCGCGCCGTGGGCTTCGAATTGAACGGCATGTCACGCCAGCTTTTGATCACCGACCGTTCCGTGCAGCCGAAGATCAAGGCGCGTCTGAAGGCTGACCCGGCTGTACCGGTGCAAATCGGCGCCCCCATTCCCGGTCTGGTTACGGCGCTCTCCGTCAGCGTTGGAACGAAGGTCGCAAAAGGCGACAAACTGCTCACGCTCGAAGCGATGAAGATGCAGACGACGATTTACGCGCCGTGCGACGGACAGGTGGATCAAATCTTGGTCCCGGTGGGTGAGACGGTGGAGAGCAAGGATTTGCTGATGAAGTTGCGGGCCGGGTAACCACCGAGCGCCGCCGGCATGTGCAATTTACCGTTCTCGACAGTTGGTCGGGGAGTTGGCGGACGAGGGCGAGCACGAGGAGGACTGGGAGGCGAGGGTTTCAAGCCGGCCTTTAGAATCAGGACTGCGGGAATTGGTATTTCATGAACGAAGAAAGACTTAACACCGACCAGAAGGCGCTTCAGATCAACCTCGACCGGGCCAAGTACGGCACGTTTGCCGAAATCGGCGCCGGGCAGGAGGTCGCGCGCTGGTTTTTTCGGGTCGGTGGCGCGGCAGGCACGGTCGCCAAAACCATTTCCGCCTACGACATGACGGTGAGCGACGCAATTTACGGTTCGGCGGATCGTTACGTCAGCCGCCAGCGTCTGCAGGCGATGATTAATTACGAGTATGACCTGCTGATCCAGCGGCTCGACCAGCCGCGCGGCGACAAGACGGCGTTCTTTTCGTTTGCCAACACCGTGGCCACACGCAGCTTTACCCGGAACGAGGAAGGGCACGGCTGGTTGGGGATCCGATTTCAAGCGCAGCCGCGCCAGCGCCCGTGCGAAATCATCATCCACGTCCGATTGCTCGATGCGGAAACCGTCCGCGAGCAGGAAGCAATTGGCATCGTGGGCGTAAACCTCATTCACGCCGCGTATTATCGGCACACCAGCCCGGTGAATCTGATCGGTTCGCTCATGGAGGGGCTCACCCGCCAGCGCATCGAGGTGGACATGATCCGCTTCTCCGGTCCGGCGTTCGCCGGGGTGGACAACCGGCTGATGGCGCTCCAACTGGTGGAGCAGGGTCTGACCGACGCCGCCATGTTCACGGCCGAGGGCGAGAGTGTGATCCCCAGCGAAATGCTCTACAAGAAACCCGTGCTGGTCGAGCGCGGCGGTTTTCGCCCGCTGACCAATCCCATGCTCGACATGCTCGATCGTGCGCACGACCAGTTCATGCAGGAAAAGGCCCTGGCGGGTGAAACCCCGGTGACCCTCATGGAAATGACGCTGCGCCAGCTACAGGTGGGCGACGTGATTGACCATGGCGATTTCCTGGACCGGGTGGACATGTTGGGCGCGTTGAAGAAGCCGGTGTTGATCTCCAATTTCCGCCGCTACCATCGGCTGGTGCACTATCTCTCCCGGCACACGCAGAAGATGATCGGCCTGCCGTTAGGGCTCGCCCGGCTGCGCGACATTCTGGATGAAAAGTTTTATACCGACCTCGACGGCGGCTTGCTGGAGTCGCTCGGCCAACTGTTGCGTAGTGGCGTCAAGCTTTACGTTTATCCCTGGCTCAACCGCGAGACGGGCAAGATCGTCACGCTGGACACGATGGAAGTTGCCCCCAACCTGCGCCATCTCTACGCGCACCTGGTTGAGAATCACTTCATCGAGGACATCCGCAACTTCAACGCCGAGTATCTGGCCATCACTACCACTGGGGTCATCGAGAAATTGCAGGCTGGCGATGCGATCTGGGAAAGCCAGGTGCCCGGATCGGTGGCCGAAGTAATCAAGGCCAAGAAACTATTTGGCGGCCGATGAAGTCGGCGGCCGGGCGCCAACTACATCATTTGGCCCCGCTTGGGCGCCACGGTCATGGCATGACGTCCGCCAGTTTTTCTCAGGTAGACGCGGGCATCAAAAACGCAGGCTAAAGCGCGGGCGGTGAGGGTGACTGATTTCCTGCCCGCCGCCAGCACGCGGCCCGCTTTCAGCATCAGCACATGGGAAAAGGCGGGCATGATTTCTTCAACGTGATGGGTCACGAGCAACAGTGTCGGTGAGCTTTGGCGGCGGCCCAGACGCTGGAGAAATTGCAGAAAGTATTCGCGCGCTGTCGGATCCAGGCCGGCGCACGGCTCGTCGAGAATCAGCAACCGCGGCTTTGCCATCAACGCCCGACCGATCAGCACGCGCTGCCGTTCCCCCTGCGACAACACGCGCCAGAGGCGTTCGGCGAGATGTCCGCATTCGACGCGGCGCAGCAATCGCATCGCCTGTTCCCGGTCGCTGCGCGTCCCATGGCCCCAGAGGTTGATCATCGCGAATTTTCCGCTCACGACTGTCGCGAGCGCGGGTTCGTCCTCGGCCATCATTTGGCGTACGCTGGAACTCACGAGGCCGATTTGGGTTCGCAGAGCGCGCCAGTCGGCGCGGCCGAACCACTGGCCCAGCAGAAAAATCCTGCCATCCGTCGGGGTGAGATAACCGAGAAGCGCACTGAGTAACGAAGTCTTTCCGGAACCATTCGCGCCAAGGATGGCCCAGTGCTGACCGCGCTCGACAGTCCACGAGATTCCATCAAGGATCACCGTGTTGCCGCGCCGAAGATGCAGGTTTTCAACCCGCAGCACGGGACGGCGGGTAGGCAGGCGAGGTTTGGATTTGGTCTGCACTTTCAAACCGGGTGAAGCAGCCCGTTCGCGTTCAGTGCCCCGTCTTTAACTCTACCACGTCATGGGGTGAGGCTTCCTTCAAGCCGGCGGCGCTGACGCCGATGTAACGGGCTTTTGCGCGAAGCTGTTCGAGGTTCGCGGCGCCGAGATAGCCCATGCCGGACTGAATCCCGCCGATAAGCTGGCCCAGCACGCGGTCCACCGAACCGACCACTTCTTTCAAGGCCTCAATACCCTCAGCGGCGACCTTTTGCGTCGGGTTCGGTGCGTGACCATAGCGGGCCGCGGAGCCGGACTTCATCGCGGCGAGACTGCCCATGCCGCGATATTGTTTGTAAATTTTGCCGGCAATTTCCATTACGTCGCCCGGGGCTTCGTGGCAGCCGGCAAAGATGCCGCCGCAAATGACCGCATGGGCCAGCGTCAAGGCCTTCACGATGTCGCCGGATTTGGTGATGCCGCCGTCGGCGAGAATGGTCACGCCTTTTTTGGCCGCCATGCGGCCGCAGACGTAAAGGGCCGTCATTTGGGGAATCCCCACGCCCGCCACGATGCGCGTGGTACAAATCGAGCCCGGGCCCTGCCCGATCTTGATCGCGTTGGCGCCGCAGTCGGCCAGATACTCCACCCCCGTCGCGCTGGTGACATTGCCGGCGATGATGGGCAGCTTGGGGAACGCATCGCGCAGCATTTTCACCGTGTCGCCCACGCCTTTGCTGTGACCGTGCGCGGTGGAGACGGCGACCGCATCCACGCCACGTTCCACGAGGCCGCCGACGTGAGTGAGGATGCGTTCGCGATCTAGTTCGCCGAAGGCGTTGCGGGTGGCGCTCACAGCCGCGCCGCAGACGAGGCGGAATTGCGCATCCCGCGCGGGTTTGAACTGCGCCTTGCGCTCCTGTTGGATGCGCTCGACGTCGTTCATGGTGAAGAGTCCGCGCAGATGATCAGCGTCATCCACCACGAGCAGTTTGTGGATGCCAGGGCGTTCGGTGAAAAAACGGTCAGCGCGGGCGATGGGGTCCTTGCCGAGTTCCTTCTGCTGGATGGTGTGGACCTGCGCACGCGGCGTCATGGCTTCGGCGATTTTGCGTTTGGCGTAACGGGGTTTGACGATGTGGCCGGAGAGCAGGCCGACCAGTCTCCCCTTTTCGTCCACCACCGGAAACGTGCTGAAGCCGAACTTTCTTTCTTCCACGAGCTTGACCACATCCCCAACGAATTGATCGGGGGCGACCTTGATCGGATCCGGCAACATGCCGGGAACGTGATATTTGACCCGGCTCACTTCGGAAAGTTGCTGGCGTTCGGGCATGTTGTAATGGATCAGCCCAAGCCCTCCGTTGAGCGCCATCGCCGTGGCCATCCGGGATTCGGTCACGGTGTCCATGTCCGCCGAGATGACCGGGATATTCAGTTGCAGACCATCGGCCAGAACGGTATCCAGTTGGGTGTCCCGCGGCAGGACTTCGGAGTACAACGTGGCAAGCGTGAGGTCGTCGAAGGTCAGGCCGACGTTGGCATGCGCCGGAAAAAATGTTTCCGCCGTGTGGTAAAAGTGCGAATCGAAGTTCTTGGTTGAAGCTGCCATGACGGAGCATGAAAAATCGGGCAGGGTCATGGCAAGCGGAAAGGTGACGGAGAAATAACTTGAGTTGACGGTTTTGGTAGTATTGTATCTACTCTGCTTATGCAAATCGAAAGTTTGAAAGTTTTCTGTGACCTGGCTGAAACCGAAAGTTTCACCAAGGCCGCCCAAATCAACGGCGTCACCCAATCAGCTGTGAGTCAGCAGATCAGTTCGCTGGAGCGCCAGTTCAAGTCACTGCTCATCGAGCGCAGCAAGAAAAAATTCCGCCTGACCCGGGAGGGGCAGGTGCTTTATGACTTCAGCAAGCAGATCATCCAGACTTACGATGGGTTGCACCACAAGCTTCAGGAGATCAAGGATATCATTTCCGGCACGATCCGCGTGGCGACGATTTACAGCATCGGCCTGCATGATCTGCCTCCGTACATCAAGCGGTTTCTCAAGGACTATCCAACGGTTCATGTGCATGTGGAATATCGCCGCTCGAACCAGGTTTATGAAGATGTATTTAGCAACATCGTGGACCTCGGCCTCGTCGCGTACCCCAACAAGGATGCGAAACTGGAGATTGTGCCGTTGCGCAAGGACCCGCTCGTGTTGATCTGTCATCCCCAACACCCGCTCGCGAAGCAGAAGGGGGTGAAGCTGAAGGTCGTCGCGGGACAGAAATTCATCGGGTTTGAACCGGACATTCCGACGCGCAAGGCGCTCGACAGGATCCTCAAGGACTACGGCGTCGAGGTGAAAACCGTGATGGAGTTCGACAACATTGAGACCGTAAAGCGCGCGGTGGAAATTGATGCCGGGATCTCGATTGTGCCGCAAGGCACCATCACCCAGGAAGTCGCGAAACAGACGTTGGTGGCCCTCACCATTGAAGATGCGGACTGTTTTCGGACGCTGGCCGCCATTTACAAGAAAGGCAAAGTGTTGTCACCCGCGATGAAGCAGTTCATCAATATCGTCAAGGATGGCGGTGGCAAGTCCGCGGCCGCATGAGTTTACCAACGGTGGCGCAGTTTCCCGTTGCTCGCCCGCGTCGGTTGCGGCAGTCCGCCGCGTTGCGCCGACTCGTCTGCGAGACGCATTTGCATGCGTCGCAATTGGTCTTGCCCTTGTTCGTCCGCTCGGGACGGAAACTGCGCCAGCCCATTGGCGCGATGCCGGGGGTTTTTCAGCTCTCGCCCGATGAACTGGTGCGCGAGGCGAGCCAGGCTTTGGCTGCCGGCGTTCCTGCCGTTTTACTTTTTGGGATTCCCGAAGCGAAAGATGCCAGGGCCAGTGGGGCCTACGCCAAGAATGGGATTGTGCAACAGGCGGTTCGGCTCTTGAAGAAAGAGCTGCCCAATTTGCTGATCGTTACCGACGTCTGTTTGTGTGAATACATGGCGCATGGTCATTGCGGCATCGTTCACCCGGACCAACTCGGGGCGAAGATTCTGAACGATCCAACCCTCAAATTGCTCGCGCGTGCGGCCGTAAGCCATGCCGAGGCGGGGGCGGATATGGTTGCGCCCAGCGACATGATGGATGGGCGGGTGCGGGCGATTCGCGCCGCACTGGACCGATCTGGTTTTACCGAGACGCCGATCATGTCGTATGCGGCGAAGTTCGCGTCGGCGTTTTACGGACCTTTCCGCGAAGCCGCGGAATCCACACCCAAGTTCGGCGACCGGCGCAGTTACCAGATGGACGCGGCGAATGCGAATGAGGCGCTGCGCGAAGTTGCGCTCGACATCGCCGAAGGGGCGGACATTGTCATGGTGAAACCGGCGCTCGCGTACCTGGACATCCTCCAGCGCGTGAAGGCGGAGTTTGGCTATCCAACGGCGGCCTATGCGGTAAGCGGCGAATATTCGATGGTGAAGGCGGCGGCGGCCAACGGCTGGATCGACGAACGCGCTGTGACGCTGGAAAGCCTGCTCGCCATGCGCCGCGCGGGAGCGGACATCCTCATCACTTACGCGGCCACCAGTGTGGCGAAGTGGTTGGCCGAAAAATAGACCGCCATTCCGGGCGGCGAGGGGCGGGGACGCTTCACTTCATCGTGGCGAACGCAAAAAGGAGCAGGCCGACAATGACGACGCCCACCACGATGGCCACGAGGAGGAAAATTTTATTGCCTTTGTTGTCTTTTTTCGAAAACCCCTTGCCGGCTGTGTCGAAGCCTTTTTGGGCGCCGGCTTCCAAATCGGTGAGGCTCACGCCGCGTTGCATGACCACCGTGTTGTCAGGGGCTTTCTTGCCGGCGGCGGGCGCGGCGGCTTCTTCCGTCTCCAGCCGCATTTCAATTTGGCCCAGCCGCAGAATCTGTCCGGGATTTAAAACGGACTCGGAGATTTTTTCCCCGTTGATGAACGTTCCGTTGGTGGAATTCAAATCGCGAACGACCACATCCGAACCTTTGCGCAGAATTTCACAGTGATGGCTTGAAACTGAAGGCTCAGCAATTGGAAACGTGTTGTCGTCTACACGTCCGATGGTGGTCGTGTCCACCTTCAATTCATGTGTCCGACCGATCAACCCCTGACTGAGAAGTACGAGTTTGGCCATATTGCTTTACGCAGGAGAAAGTATCTTCGCCGCCAAATTCAAGTCAAACGCAAATGCGGAATTGTTTTCGCTTCCCGCCCTACGGCTGCCGGTAAATCAACTCTCGAAACTCGGCAAACAACGGCGTCGAGTCGTGCGGGCCGGGTGACGCCTCCGGATGATATTGCACACAGAAAATCGGCTTCGTCTTGTGGCGCAAGCCCTCCACGGTCTGGTCGTTGAGGTTGATGCGATTCACCGTTACCTCGGTGGGCAGCGAAGTGGCGTCCACGGCAAAACCATGATTCTGCGAGGTTATCTCCACCTTGCCACTCTCCAAGTCTTTCACCGGCTGGTTGCCACCGCGATGACCGAACTTGAGCTTGAAGGTTTTTCCGCCGAGCGCCTGCCCAAGAATCTGGTGGCCGAGGCAGATGCCAAAAATCGGAATGCCGGTTTTCATCAACTCGCTCACCGCCCGGATGGCGTAACCGAGCGCGGCGGGGTCGCCGGGGCCGTTTGACAGAAAGATGCCGGCGGGGCGGTGCTTGAGCACTTCGGTCGCCGGGGTGGTCGCCGGTACCACTTGGGTTTGGAAGCCATGCTGCCGCAGTCGGCGCAGGATATTGTATTTCATTCCGAAGTCGTACGCCACAATCGGAATGTCCGCCGGGGGTAGGGGCTTGTGATGCTTGCGAGCGTCTATCGTGGCGTTGCCTCGGACCAAATCGAAATCGCTGCTCTGTTCGTCCTTTTCATCCCAGCGGAAGGCTTCCGGATGCGTGACTTCCTTGACGTAATCCACACCCGCGAGGCCGGGCCATTCCCGGGCGCGTTTCACCGCTTCGTCCGCCGAAATGTTTTCGGTGGTGATGAAACCATTCAACGCGCCGCGGACACGGAGTTTCTTGGTGAGGGCCCGCGTGTCAATGCCCTGAATTCCGGGGATGCCGTTGCGTTCGAGGTATTCCGCCAGCGAACTCTCCGCCCGCCAGTTGCTCACCACCGGCGAGACTTCGCGCACCACAAACCCCGCGACGTGAGGTCGCCACGATTCCACATCCAGCGGGTTGACGCCGTAGTTGCCGATCAACGGATACGTCATCGTGACGATCTGGGCCTTGTAGGAGGGATCGGTGAGGATTTCCTGATACCCGGTCATTGAGGTGTTGAAACACACCTCGCCACAGGCGGACGCTTGCGCGCCAAAACCCGTGCCGTGGAAAATTGAACCATCTTCGAGTGCGAGAATCGCTTTCATGCGTGAACCACCGGGCGGCATGCTAGATTGGAAACGCGCAGGGTCAAGTTGGAAGCAAAAAAAGGCGCGGCCAGAAGGCCGCGCCGTGATGTTCCGGGCTCCGTTCCTGCCTGAGTTACTTCTTCGATTTCTCCAGTTCGGCGATGAACTCAGTCGGGTTGGGTTTGTAACCGAGCTCGCCGACCTTCTTGCCGTCGCCATCCAGCACGATGATCGTCGGATAGCCCCGGATCGCGTATTTCTTGGCCAGCGCATCGTTGGCCTGTTTCTGGGCCGGGCTCAACTTTTTCTTATTAGGAAAATCCACTTCCACCGCCACCAGGTTCTTTTTTGCGTATTCGACGAACTCCGGTTTCGAGAACACGTCCTTGTTTAGCTTGATGCACCAACCGCACCAGTCGGAGCCGGTGAAGTCGAGCATGACGAGTTTCTTTTCGGTTTTAGCCTGGGCTTGGGCCTTGGGCAAATCCGTCTGCCACTCGAGTTCCGCCGCATAGACCCGGGTGAAAGCCATTACGGCACAGAGGGTCAGGATGGTTTTTTTCATAGTGATCTGTTGTTTTGTTGGTTTGCTATCGAGAATTAGACGGTTTGGCGTTCTTTCTGTTCAATACCAAAATCGGTGGGTATTCGCGTGCCTTGTCGCCCGCGCTATGGTCCGCAAGGCGACTGTATATTCATCCAGGCCGGCGCGGTTCGCATTCGTTTGTCGCGCGGTTAATGCCCGGCCACCAGAGCCGGGAAGCTGCCCACATCGCACAACCGCTTGGCGATGCGCCGCCGCAGGGCGACCCCATTCAGGGGTGACCAGCGCAGCAGTCGGCGGACAATTCCCAATTGCGCCCGCAGTTCGTCGCCCTGCACGGTCGCCGCCAGCGCCTGCCGCGCCTGCCGTTCCAGGCGGCCGGCGGCGTCATTGATGAAGGCCAGCGTCAAATCGGTCATTATGGATGAATTGGCTTTGGCCGGGCGGACTTTGCGGGTGCGGAGCAGCGCGCTTTCCGCCAGGTAAACGTCGCTCATCATATCGCTCAAGTGGGCGACCACTTCCTGCTCCTCGCCGAGCTTCTCACCGAATTTCTGATAAGCCACCCCGGAAACAAAGAGCGAAAGTTTTTTTGCGTTCACCAGGAGCGCTTGGGCAACGGCCAGTTGGTCCCCGCTGACTTCATCCAATGGCGACATATCCAGCAGGTCCTTGCTCACCTTTGCGATCGCTGGCCCGAGGGGAAACCGGCCGCGTTGGGCCCGTCGCAGGAGCAGCCCGGGAATAAACAGACGGTTGATTTCGTTCGTGCCCTCGAAAATGCGGTTGATGCGCGAATCCCGATAGATGCGGGCCGCCGGAAATTCTTCCGTGTAGCCATAACCGCCGTGGATTTGCAGGGATTCATCCGCCACCGCATCCAGAATTTCGCTGCACGCCACCTTGATGATGGAACATTCCAGCGCGAATTCGTCCAAGCCGCGGAGGAACGGCGGGTTCATCGAATCCATCAGTTCGCCAGTTTCGCACACGGCGTCCATCATGGCGGCCGTACGGTAAACGGCGCTTTCCCCGGCGAAGATGCGCGTGGTCATGTCCGCCAGTTTTTGCTGGATCAGGCCGAACGCAGCGATGGGTCGGCCGAATTGCTGGCGCTCCAGCGCATAGCGGATGGCAATCTTGAGCGACTCCTTCGCGGCCCCAATCGCGCCGGCGCCCAATTTGAAGCGACCGAGGTTCAGAATGTTGAACGCGATGTACGCGCCTTTGCCGACTTCGCCCAGCAGGTTCTCCACGGGCACTTGGGCGTCCTCCAGAATCACGCGGCGGGTCGAGGACGTTTTGATTCCCAGCTTGTGCTCTTCTTTGCCCAGCGAGACGCCGGGGAAGGTGCGCTCGACGAGAAATGCGGTCGTGTGCTGGCCATCCACCTTGGTGAACACCGTGAACAGATTGGCCCAGGCCGAGTTCGAGATCCACATCTTGGTCCCGTTGAGGAGATAGTGCTTGCCGTCGGCTGAGAGGGTCGCTTTGGTGCGCAAGCCGAGCGCATCGGAGCCGGAACCCGCTTCGCTGAGCGCATACGCCGCCATCCACTCGCCCGTTGCCAGTTTCGAAAGATATTTCTGTTTCTGCGCCTCCGTGCCGAAATAGAGCAGGGGTTGCGTGCCGATGCCGCAGTGCGCCCCGCAGGTCACGCCGAAGCCGCCCAGCCGCGTCAATTGCTCCTCCACACCTACCGCACTCGTCTTGTCCAACCCCAAGCCGTCGTACTCCGCAGGCACCCCCATGCCGAGCAATCCCAATTCTCCGGCCTGGCGAAAGAGCTTCGGGGTGAGCCCTTCCTGCTGATGCTCCAACGCTTCGACATTCGGCATGACCTCCTTGTCCATGAATTTCTCGGCCGTCTGCGCCATCAGGCGTTGTTCCGATGACAAATCTTCAGGAGTGAACACCAAATCGGGGGCGGTTTCGGTGAGCAAAAAGTTGCCGCCGATTAGGTGGGCGGGGAGTGGCTTTAAGTCTGACATCGTACGAATTCTCGTAAAATGCCTTCGCGTTTGACAATCAAATTCGTGGCCTGAATGAAGATCATTATGCTCTCGAGGGGATCAAGGCAGACCGTCACCCCGTTGTGCCGCCGTTAGGGCTGACGTGCCAGCTCGCGTTCCGTCTTCAGCCGCAACTGGCCGTAGGCCGCGTCAATGTCGTGGCCTTTCTTCGCGGCGAACCCTTGGCGCATTTACCGACATGGTCGCGCCGCCGGTCTAGGGCGATTGAATTTTGTTGTGGCATCCTGACCAAGCCTGCAGTTCTTTTCAGCCCAAGCTGTCACAGCTTGGACTTTCAGCTTGGCAACCCGCCAGACTTGGCTCGCAAAGAATGAGGCTGTTTCTGTGGATTGTTCGCTACTTTATCGCGATGATTCGGATTCATTTCTTTCACTGCGACGCGAGCGAGGCAATGAGGACTGCAAGGCAAATAAGTCTTGATCCAACGTGCGGGCGGTGGCTTGTTGTTCATATGAACAGCCGAAATGAATTTCAGTGTTTTACTCCACAGAGACATCATTTGGCTGGATTTATTGTCTCCAACAGGCAGCTTTACCAATTATGAAGCGACCACTGGCGATCTATTTCGTAGCGTTTTGGTGTCTCATCGCCCTGTTTGCTCAAGTCGGATTTGCCGAAGATTTTCTCAAAGAGAGTTTGTCAGACATGAACATCCCAGCGGAGTATTGGAAACTTGCGGTGACCGTTTCGGGAATTCTTGTTATTTGGCATACTGTACGGCTGGTACAGTTGAAGGCGTTCGATCGTTCATTTGCCATCGTTTATCTCTCTTGGTGGACATTGGTTTTGGCTTGGAGGTTTTCCATCATAATTGGCAACCCCCAGAGCCCGCTTCGGTTCTATATTGGTGTTCCGACAATGGTGGTGTTAAACTTTGCTAGCACTTGGTTTCTAGGGCGGCGGAGCTTCAATCAATTTGCACATGAGTTCTCGGCACAACGCGAACAAGAAAATTACTCGAACTCGATGAAGAAAGTCTCCCAAGAGAGAATTCTTGCTGACATCAAGAAATCAAAGTAACCCCGCTTAATTCCCGTTCAGTTTTTAACCGCAATTGGCCGCAGGCCGCGTCAATGTCATGGCCTTTTTCCCGGCGCAACGTTGTGACAATTTTTTGCACCCGCATCGCCGCAAGGAATTTCTCACAGGCGTCCTCTTCCGGGCGGGCCCAGGGCAGACCCTCGACGGTGTTGTAGGGAATCAAATTGACCTTGGCATTAAGCCGCTTCGCCAGGGCGCCGAGCGGTTTGGCTTGCGCCAGGTCATCATTCACGCCGGCAATGAGGATGTATTCAAAGGTGATGATCCGGCCCCGCTGGGATTGGTAATACTCCAGCGCCGACGCGAGTTCCTTGAGCGGGAACTTGCGATTAACCGGCATGATCCGGTCACGAACCGCGTCAGTGGCGCCGTGCAGGGATACGGCGAGGGAAAACTGTTCCGGCTCGTCCGCCAGCCGGCGAATTTGCGGGGCCAGGCCGCTGGTGGAAACTGTGATCTTCCGCGCCCCGATGCGGCCGCCCCACCCGGCATTGAGCAGGCGCAGGGCTTTCAGCAAGTTATCATAGTTGGCCAGCGGTTCGCCCATGCCCATGATGACCACGTTGTCCACCAGTCGAGGGCCGGGAAATCCGTTGCCAGGATTGCGGGGGGCGTAGTGCGGGAGACGGAGGTCGGCACTCTCGCGCTGGGCTTCTGACGTCTGGCTTTCGTCTTCCGCCACCGTCGCGACTGCAGGCTTTGGCCGATCGGCTTTCGACTGTTCGGCGCTCCACCGTTCGACGCCCAACACTTGCTCCACGATCTCGTGGGGCAGCAGATTGCGTTTCCAGCCGTCCAAGCCGCTCGCGCAGAACTTGCAGCCATAGGCGCACCCCACCTGCGTGGAGACACAGAGGGTGTGGCGGTCGCTGGGTTCGCCATAGAGCGAGGGATTGGCGGGAATCAACACGCTTTCAATCAGCGAATGATCGGCCAGCCGCCAGAGAAACTTTTGCGTGGTATCGCGCGCGCCTTGCTTGCGCGCCAGTTCCAGCCGGCCCAGGGAAAACTCCAAGCGGAGTTTCTCGCGCAGGGCCTTGGGCAGATTCGTCATCGCGTCCCAATCGCCGACGCGCTGGACGTAGAGCCAGTCCATCAGTTGCTTGACGCGATAGACGGGTTGTTCCCACACGGCGAACTGCGCTTCGAGTTCGGCGCGCGTCTGGGATTTGATGTCGTTCGGCACGGGGTTCTTATTCCAGGTCTTCATCGCAATCCGAAGCTCCGGGTGGCCGGAGCCAGATTAAGATTAGAACTTAGAGTAAGAGGGCAAACCTACTTCGTCAGGTAATACTTTTCCGCGTAATCTTGCACCATGCGACAGGTGCTGAATTGCGTAACGAGTGTGGCCATGGCCCGGCGAATTTTTTGCAACCACGCCCGAGGGATGCCATTGGCGTCGCGGTCGTAATAGCAGGGGATCACCTGTTCGGTGAGCGCCTTGTACAGGTTCGCGCTGTCGAGCCTGTCCTGTTCCTCCACCGAGCTCGGATGCGAATCGTCGCCGATGGCAAAACCATTCGTGCCGTCGTAGCCTTCGCGCCACCACCCGTCGAGGATGCTGAGGTTCAAACAACCCTGGCAACTGGCCTTCATCCCGCTGGTGCCGGAAGCTTCGAGCGGGCGGCGCGGGTTGTTCAGCCAGATGTCACAGCCGGACACCATCTGGCGCGCGACGTGGACGTCGTAATTCTCAATGAACACCAGGTGGCCCTTGAGGTCGCTGAACCGGCTGAGGTGAATAATGTGCTGGATGAAGCGCTTTCCATCGTCGTCACGCGGATGCGCCTTGCCCGCGAAGATGAACTGCACGGGGCGTTTCGTGTCCCGGGTCAGGCGGACGATGTTTTCGAACTGCTGGAAGATCAGGGGCGCTCTTTTGTACGTGGCAAAGCGGCGAGCGAAACCGATCGTTAGCGCGTCGGGGTTGAGCAACTGGTCGAACGCTATGAAATCGTCGTGGGTGACCCGTTGGGCTTGCAGGAGCAGGCGGCGCCGGGAAAATTCGATCAACTCGCGCCGCAGCTTGTAGCGTAAGGCCCAGAGTTCCTCGTCACTGACAAATTTCGGGTCGAGCATCTTTTGCCAGAAATCCGGCGAATTGATCTGGTTGGCCCAGTCGTGGCCTTGGCCGGTCTGCCAGAAGCGGGTGGTATCCCCGGTGCCGGCGGGGGTGATGGCTTGGGCGTTCCCGTTCGTGAGGCGCTTGCGCCAGAACCGCCGCACGGTACCCTTCATCCAGCCGGCGACGTGGACGCCGTTGGTGATGTGGCCGATGGGAACTTTATCCTGAGCCACGCCGGGATAGAGGCATTGCCACATGTGCCGGCTGACCTCGCCGTGCAATTCGCTGACGGCATTGGCTGCGCGCGAGATTTTGAGCGCCAGCACGGTCATGCAGAACGGCTCGTGCTTGTCCGCAGGATTGACACGACCCAAAGCCATTAGTTGCTCGGACGAAAGCTTGAGTTGTTCGGCAAAGTCATGAGCGGCATAGGTCATCAACTCGCTGTTGAACCGGTCATGTCCGGCTTCGACCGGAGTGTGCGTGGTAAAAATACATTCCGCTTTTGTCGTGGCGAGCGCGTCATCAAACTTCCGGCCCCCGGCCATCTTCTCGCGGATCAATTCCAGAGTGAGGAACGCCGCATGGCCTTCGTTCATGTGAAAGGTGGACGGCTGCACGCCCAGCGCACGCAGCAACCGCACGCCGCCGACCCCAAGGATGATCTCCTGCATGATGCGGGTGGTGGTGTCGCCGCCATAGACGCGTTTGGTGAGGTCGCGGAAATGCAGCTCGTTGTCCGGGTGATTCGCATCGAGCAGATACACCGGGACGCGCCCGACATTCGCGCGCCAGGCGAGCAGTTTGACGTCGGATAGGGCGATGCGCACGGAGAGGACCATCGGTTTCCCCTGCGCATCCATTACGGGTTCGATGGGGAGGTTTTTCGGGTCCAGGCGCGAGTAGAATTCCGTCTGCCAGTTGTTGTGATCCACGGCCTGCTGAAAATAGCCTTCACGGTAGAACAGGCTAATGCCGCAGAAGCCGAGGCCAAGGTCGCTGGCGGCTTTGGTATGGTCGCCGGCCAAAATGCCCAGGCCGCCTGCGGCGATGGGCAGTGTTTCATGAAAGCCAAACTCGGCGGAGAAATAGGCGACGGGATTCTTGAGCAGGGCCGGCGCGTGCTTCGCGCCCCAGGTCTTTTTGTCGCCCATGTAACTCTTGAAATCCTGAAGGACCTGGCCCACATGGCTGGCGAAGTCCGGGTCCTGCAGCCGCGCGCGCAATTCGGTCTCGGACACCTCATGTAAAATCGCGACGGCGTTGTGATATAAATTCTGCCACCCGCGCGGGGAGAGGTCCTGAAACAATTCCTGGGCTTCCTGGTCCCAGGTCCACCACAGGTTGCGAGCCAGTTGGTTGAGCCCTTGAACGAGGGAGGTGACTTCTTCTGACGACAGTGGTTTGTTGGCCATAGATTGATTAAATGTCCGACTGAATTGTTCTACACTTCGCCCGCAGCCTAGTAGCCGGATGCGTGCCTCGCAAACAAAAATGCCTTTTTACAAGTGATTCACAAGTAGCTAAGGTGGCGAAAATAGGACTTGGTGAACAAATACTGGCACGCCCTCAACATCGGGTTTCAGAACCATCTGACCTACCGGTTCAACTTTCTCGCGCGCACGCTGTTCGGGTTCATCCCGCTGCTGGCGGTGGTGTATCTCTGGCGAACCATTTTTGCGGGCAAAGGCGCGGATGCCACGGTCGCCACGTTCACCCTGTCGGAGATGACTTCCTATTATCTGATCGTGACCATCGCCGACGCGCTGACCGCGGTGAATGAGGATGACTGGCAGATCGCCGCTGACATCAAGGACGGCAACATCAGCCAGTTCCTGCTCAAACCGGTGGATTACCTGTATTTCCGCTTTTGCCTCTATCTTGCCGGCCGACTGACGTACATCGCGGTGGCGGCGCTGCCGATTGGGCTGCTGATCTATTCCTTGCGGGAGTATTTCGTGCTGCCCGCCGATGCGCTTACGTTGGGATTGTTTCTGGTTTCCCTGATCATGACCGCCCTGCTGCAATTTCTGCTTTCCTACGCGATGGCAATGCTGGCGTTTTGGGTGCTGGAGGTTTCCACCTTTATTTTTATTCTCTACGCCTTCGAATACATTGCGAGCGGCCACATGTTTCCGCTCGACATCCTGCCGCCAGTCATCCGGCAGGCGCTTTACTTTACACCGTTTCCGTATCAGCTCTATTTTCCAGTCGGCATTTACATGGGCAAAATCACCGGCACGCAACTCGTCCACGGGCTGGCGATGCAAGCCGGCTGGGTCGTGGTCGCTTATTCCCTGGCGCGTTTTGCCTGGCATCGGGGCATCCGGAAATACTCCGCCGTTGGCGGCTGATTTTATGAGTCGAGAGTCGAAAGTTGAGCGTCGAGAGCTGGCAACGAGTGCCGCGGGCGCACCCGATTCGCCGTTCGCCGCTCGCCGCTCGACCCTCGTCCGGTACCTCGGCATTTACGTCGCGCTCTGGAAAAACTCCGTCACCCGGGAGACCATGTTCAAGGGCAACTTTCTCCTGTGGATCCTCGTGGAAATCATCTGGTTCGCCCTGCAACTCGCCTTCATTGGCGTGTTGTTTCTCCACACCGACACGATTGGCTCTTGGACCAAGTGGCAGGTCGTCATGCTGGTCGGCGCGAGCCAGTTCATCCAGCAGATCTATCAGGCGTTCTTTCTCATCAACTGCGTGAACCTGTCCGAGCTGGTGCGCACCGGGAAAATGGATTTCCTCCTGCTGCTGCCGGTCAATACGCGCTTCGTGCTCTCGTTGCGCCAGGTGGATCTCGGTGGCTTTGTCAACGCCGGCTTCGGCGTGGCTGTGATGCTCTACGCCGCGCGCCAAATTCCGATCACTCCCTCCGTCGCCACCGTGCTGGGCTTTCTTGCGCTCTGCGTCGTCGGGGTGCTGATCCACTACTGCCTGATGTTCATGCTGGCGGCGGTGAGTTTCTGGACCGTGCGGGCGCAGGGCATCGTCTATGGCTACTACAATCTCTTCAACATCGCACGCCTGCCGGACGAAGCCTTTCGCGGGGTGTTCAAGGCGGTGTTTACGTTCGTTCTGCCGGTGCTGCTCGTGTCCAATGTGCCAGTGCGCCTGCTGACGGACACGCTACATTCGCAAGCCTGGCTGCTGGTGCTGCTGGCCATGGCCGTCGTTTGCGCCCTGGCTTCCGAATGGGTTTGGCGAATTTCCCTCCGCCGTTACACCAGCGCCAGTTCCTGAGCCGCTGAAGGTGACAGCGCCAGCGAGTGCGCCGGGTCTGCCCCGTTAGCGCAGGCTATTACGATGCGGGTTCAACACCGGATTGAAATAACTCTCAATTCTCCGCGCGTTCCCCGCGACCAAGCGCATCCTCTTAGTTCAACCGTTGGACCGTAGTTTGCCCGTTTGCCAGGCTTCTATCAAACGGGCGTA
Source organism: Limisphaerales bacterium (assembly GCA_020848635.1). Taxonomy (GTDB): domain Bacteria; phylum Verrucomicrobiota; class Verrucomicrobiia; order Limisphaerales; family JADLHS01; genus JADLHS01. The sequence goes on along the minus strand of JADLHS010000494.1, from coordinate 912 downwards.
TACGTCTCCATACTTCCATAGAAACCGTCCGACATAAATCGGACGCGACCAACCATGAACCCGAAGGCGAAGAGCCTCACCCACCAGCCCAAAACGTGCGCGCTGGCATTCCTCGATCTGGTGCCAGGGAATTACTATTGGCCTGAGTCCAAAACCAAACGGGAACGTGCGGACCCTGAAACGTATTCCGAAATTACTGGCAGAAACATCGACGCACCTGCCGTAATACCCGAAGAGAGACCGAGCAAAATAGAGTGAAGATCCGGTGAATGTTTGCTTGGCATCATACGGGAGATCGGGATACAGCCTTTCTAAGGATGACCACCCACCAAAGATGGAAATTGAATAGTGCATGCATTGCCTCGCTTTACGCCCAATTTAGCGACCGCCGCTGGCGAACGGGGTTCAGCCTGATTCGAGAGTAATGTTCGGCCGGGTGATTGCAAGCAGCGGAGTAGGCGTTATGTCTCTGTCGTTGGATTGGCTTAGGAAGGAAACAAGTTACAGTGCGGCGGGGATTCGTTTGCAAATATCATATCTTCATATCGAGATACGTTGATTTTTAACTTGAAGCCCGGCCGGCTTGGGCTATTTTGTGCCCCATGAGCAGTAATTCGCCCAATTGGACCGCGGCGGGAGCGCAACTCGCCGCGTGTCTCCGGGAGCGCATCGTAATCATTGACGGTGCGATGGGGACGACCATCCGGGCCTATGGCCTCGGCGAGGCGGAGATTCGCGGCGAGCGTTTCAAGGATTCCAAGAAGGACCTCAAGAACAACGGTGATCTCTACTCGCTCACGCAGCCGAAGACGATCGGGGACATTCACCGGCGGTTCCTCGAAGCCGGCGCGGACATCATTTCGACGAACACCTTTTCCAGCACAAGCATCGGCCAGAGCGAATTCTTCGTGG